>JAABRW010000282.1 GCA_011390695.1 Desulfotignum sp. | reverse complement strand
GGGCCTGTATGGAAAAATGAAAAAACTGGGAATTGACAAGGACCGGTTCAAGACCGGTAAGGAACGGGAAAACGCCCGTCCTGCCCGTGAAACGCGTGTGACAGGAATTCAGGGATAATTCATGACTTTAAAAGAGATGGAACCCAAAACCGGACCCGGTGCGTGGAAGATTCCTGTGTTTTGTCTGTGTCTTGCCGTTGCCCTGCTGTATGCCAAACCGTTTCTGGCTGACCGGATATTTCATCCGGATCCCATGCCCGTGATTTCCGACACCCGTTCCGATTCAGATATCACCATTCTTTACCATGAACGGCCTCCTTATTATGTCACCGGACCTTTAGGCATATACGGCCTGTGTGTGGATCCGGTGAAAAAAGCGCTTCTGGCGGCAGATGTCAGCGCCGACTGGGTTAAAATGCCCGCAGCCAGACAGCTGGACATGGTGAGGTTCAAGGTGAAAAATACCTGTGCCATCGGCTGGTTCAAAAATCCGGAACGGGAAAAATATGCGGTATATTCTTCGGCCATATACCGGGACAAACCCATGATCGCCCTGGCCCGGGCCGATAACCCCCGGCTTGTATCCGGCCGGCATCTGGCTCAGACGCTGGGGGATCCGGAGGTGATACTTTTGCGCAAGGACGGGTATTCCTATGGCCGGTTCATCGATGAAATGATTTTAAAACATGACCCCCGTCAAAAGATGACAGCCGCGGAAAATATCGGTATGCTCAAACTTGTTTATGACGGGCTGGCGGATTATTTTTTTATTTCCGAAGAAGAAGCCATCGAACTGGTCCATACCTCCGGCCTGTTGACCGAAAATTTCAAATTAGTCCGGTTTTCAGATATGCCCGGGGGAAACCAACGGTATCTGTTGTTCAGCAAAACAACGGACAAGGCCATTATTGACAGAGTAAATGCCGCCATTATTGAACAGCGTGCTGCCGCCACGGCAGACTCGGCAAAAGATGAGTGATATGAAAAGAGGCCTGCTTTGATCCGAAAAAATGATACGGCCGTTGCAGCGATTCTGCTTGTGGTCCTGTTCGGCACCCTGGTGTTCATCCATGAGATCCGGGTCCGGGAAAAAGCCCATCAGGGCATTGCCGTCCATGCCGATATTGTGGCCAATGCCCTGTGGAACCATAACAAGGAAGGGGTTTCCCAGTATCTGATGCTTGCTGCGGAACTGGAAAACTATGCCTCGGTCATGGTGATAGATACCCGGGGGAATGTGTTTCAAAAAGTGTTTGGCACCTCTGCCGGCATCCTGGATCGGTTTTTTTCGCCCCTGAAACTGGACCCGCGGCAAACCCTGGTTTCACCGATTCGATATGATGATAAAATCATCGGCACCCTCCAGGCGGTCTGGGTCTGCGACACGATTTACTTTGATGCCATGCTTCTGGTGATACTGGTCATGGTGTTTGTTATTTTTTTGCTGTACACGCGGGTGGTGAATGAGAAAAAAATGCTGGAAAACCGGGTGGCTCAACGCACCGGAGAATTGTCGGAACTGAACAAACATCTGCAAAAAGAGATTGAAGAACACAAAGCGGCTAAACAGGCGCTGGAAAAAAGCGAGGAGCGATACCGGGCCTATTTTGAAGAAAACATTGCCGGGGCTTATATCTCAACCCCTTTGGGTCGTCTGATTGACTGTAACCGGAAATATCTGGATATTTTCGGGTTTGAAGATAAATATCAGGCATTGAACACCCCTATCAGTGACATCTACAGTCATCGTGAGGAACGCAGGCAATTTCTGGATACCCTGGTTGAAAACAGGAAAGTGTCTGCCTATGAAACCAAATTCAGGAAAACCGACGGCAGCCTGATTCATCTCATTGAAAACGCGGCAGCCGTGTTTGATGAAAACGGGCGCCTGGATCATATCCGGGGCTTTCTGCTGGATGTGACGGAAAAACACCAGCTTGAAATGCAGCTTTTGCAGACGCAGAAAATGGAGTCCATCGGGCGGCTGGCAGGCGGGGTGGCCCATGATTTCAACAACATGCTCAATGTGATTCTCGGGCATGCGGACCTGGCACTGGACAAAACTGATTCATCCGAACCCTTGTACAACCATCTGCAGCAAATCCGGGATGCGGCCACGCACTCGGCGGACATCACCCGGCAGCTGCTGGCATTTGCCAGAAAACAGACCATTTCCCCCCGGGTACTGGATCTGAACCAGACAGTGGAAAGTATGCTGACAATGCTGCGCCGGCTCCTGGGTGAAGATATCGATCTGGTGTGGAAACCTGTTGACAATCCCGGGGCCGTGAAAATAGACCCATCCCAGATTCACCAGATCCTGGCCAACCTGTGCGTGAATGCCCGGGACGCCATCGAGGATGTGGGGCATATCACCATAAAAACAGGAATAAAAGTGTTTTATGAACAGGAGAATGAAGATTTACCTGGCATCATCCCGGGGGAATTTGTGCTGCTGCGCGTGACCGATGACGGGTGCGGCATGGATCAGCACATCCTGGACAACCTGTTTGATCCTTTTTTTACCACCAAGGAAGTGGGCAAAGGGACTGGCCTGGGATTGTCCACGGTATACGGCATTGTCAAACAGAACCAGGGATTTATTCAAGTGAAATCCCGGCCGGGAAAAGGCGCCACATTTGACATTTTCCTGCCCCGTTATAAAGATGCCGCTGCGGTCCAGGGAACCGGCGCAAACGAGAACATTCCTGTGGGCAACGGGGAAACCATACTGGTGGTGGAGGATGAGACCTCAATATTGGAACTGGTTCAAACCATGCTCGAAAAACTGAAATACACGGTATTTACGGAAACATCCCCCCAGGCTGCCCTGGATCTGGCCAGGGCCCGCAACGGCAAAATTCACCTGCTCATCACGGATGTGATCTTGCCGGAAATGAACGGCCGGGAACTGGCCCGGCAAATGGTCGCACTTTATCCTGAAATCCGGTTGCTGTTCATGTCCGGTTACACCGCCAATGACATTGCCCGGCAGGGCGGGGTGAGCGAACAGGCGACGTTCATCCAGAAACCATTTTCCATGCAGGACATTGCCGGAAAAGTCCATGAAACCCTGACCGGGTCATAACCCTTTTGTTTCCAGCCATTTAAACAGCAGCAGTCCTGCAACCACAAGGATCGGAATGATAATCCAGTGGTGAATCCCCAGGACCTGGGGCAGGGTGATCTTGCCGAGATCCCCCCATGTGTAAATGGTTTTCTGGAGTATGGGATAGACTTCTGCAAACACTGCGGCTCCCACCGTCATTCCCAGAATCCCCCACACCGCGTCCCAGCGGCCTTCACCCAGCGCCCCCATGGAAGTTCCGGGACAATATCCCAGAAGCCCCCAGCCAACGCCGAATATCAGCCCGCCGATGATGACCGGTCCTAGAATCGTGGCTTTGACCGACAGTGAAACCACGCCC
>JAABRW010000292.1 GCA_011390695.1 Desulfotignum sp. | reverse complement strand
CAGCCTGGGGGTGCGGAACAGATCGTCCGGGTTGTACAGATCCAGGGTCTTGAGCATGGTCAGTCTGCCATGGCCGTTCAGCTGGGGATCAGGCGGGCCTGCAATGATTTCCACCTGGTGGCCCAGGTCACACAGGGCCTGGCTCAAATGCCGGATATACACACCCTGGCCGCCGCAATGGGGGTTGCTCCTGTAGGAGAGCAGTCCTATTTTAAGGGATGATTTCATGGGAAAAAAGTTTGGTGCGCCCGGCTGGAATCGAACCAGCGATTTTCAGCTTCGGAGGCTGACGTCTTATCCACTGGACTACGGGCGCATAAAAACAATAGCTATTATACCAGATTATGAGATAAAATCCATATCAAATTTTTCTTTTGCCTCTCCTGCCACATACAATGACCCTGCTATGCATACGGCATCTTCATCAGAACTGGTTGAAATTGCAAGGCTTACAGCTTTGGCCACATTTTCTTGCACCAGGATGCGGCCGGTAAAAATTTTTTTTGCGGCAGCCGCCAAAACATGGGTGGGCAGGCTTCTGTCTATTTTTGCCCGGGTGATGATAACACGGTGGGCCGTGGGCAGCAGGTATTTGAGCATGGCTTCATAGGGCTTGTCATCCAGAATCCCCACCACCAGGGTCAATTTTTTTCCTGCCAGTGTGGTGGACAGATATTTGCCCAGAACCTGGGCCGCCTTGAGGTTGTGGGCACCGTCCAGGATGACCAGAGGTTTTTGCCGGATGATTTCCAGTCTGCCCGGCCACCTGGCCATGCCAAGCCCTTTTTTAACCAGTGTCGGGGTGAGGGTGTAACGCAGATCATTTTTGGTGTTCCGGTCAAAAATCAGCTCACATGCAGCCAGGGCCAGGCTGACATTTTCCTTCTGGTGATCCCCGGGCAGCGGAATTGTCAGATCCGGGATGTGCAGGTGCAGCCCCCGGTATGTCATGGTGGGTCTGCCCGGATTTTTGCGGATAAAAAAATCATGCCGGAACTGGTACAGGCCCGCAGATTTTTTTCGGGCGATATCCTTGAGCATTCCGATGCCGGACGGTTGGGTGACACTGGTTACCACCGGCGTGTGCTGTTTGATGATACCGCCTTTTTCTTTTGCCAGGGCACGGATGGTACCCCCGAGATACTCCGTATGCTCAATGGACAGGTTGGTGATCACACTGACCCTTGGCAAAATGATATTGGTGGCATCAAATCGTCCGCCCATGCCGGTCTCAATCACGGCCCATTCCACCTGCTGTGCAGCAAAGTGATAAAAGGCCATGGCAGTGGCAATTTCAAAAAATGTGGCGTTTCTTTTTCCGGTATCTGCTGTGTTGACAGCCTCATATGCAGCCACCACATTTGCATCTGTAATCATCCGGCTGTTGACACAGATTCTTTCATTGAATGTTACCAGATGGGGGGATGTGTACAGTCCGGTCCTGAAACCCGCTGCCTGAAGAATGGAAGCAATATAGGTAGCAGTGGAGCCTTTGCCGTTGGTGCCGGCAACATGCACCGTCAGAAACTTTTTTTCAGGATGCCCCAGGATCTGTAATATATTTCCTATGGTATCCAGTTCCAGTTTGATACCGAACCGGCCCAACTGGTAAATTTTTTCAAGACATTCCTGGTAGGTTGTGGCCATTGTCAGCACATAAAAATCCCGGCATTCCATTGTACATAACTGGTCTGCCGGGATGGTTTAAAGTGTTTATCTGCGTTTTCTGCGGGCTTTTGATGCAGCAATTCGTTGTCTTCTCATTGCTTCCCGCATTTTACGTCTTCTGTATTGACAGGGTTTTTCAAAATGCTTTTTCACTTTAAGACGTTTGAAGAGACCATCGTTCTGGATTTTTTTCTTCAATATTCTCAAGGCTTTTTCAACATCGTTGTCAATCACTGTGACAGTAATTTCTTTCAAAAAACATCGCCCCTTTCATTGTGGATTTAAATACTGTAGATATTTATATCCCGCCTGTGTACCAAATTATACCTGTGATTGCAAGAAAAAGTTCATCTTCTGCTATATTTTGGACAAAAGTTCCGCTGTTACCTCTTGTAAGGGGGCTTCTCCTGTCAGCGTGATATATTTCATGGTGTCATTTTTTGTTGTAAGATCCTTGAAATAATAGGCTGCGGCCAGGGTGCCGGTTTCTGTGTCATAGTAAATGGAATGGCGTTTATCAATGGCAGCCTCATCCTGGTCATCATCACGGGCGCTCAATGCACCGCCGCAGACCCGGCATTTGTCTCCGTCAGGTTTGATGGCATCGATAAAAATATTGTTGGGATGGTTGTTGTCATTTTCACACAGCCGACGTCCCATGATGCGGTTTTTGGCAACCTGCCGGTCCAGGATCATTTCAATGACATAGTCGACTTTCATGCCTTCTTCTTCCAGGGATGCATGCAGTTTTTCCGCCTGCACCTTGTTTCTGGGAAACCCGTCCAAAAGCCACCCGTTTTTGCAGTCATCTTTTTTCAACCGGTCCAAAATCATGGGAATAGTGATCTCATCCGGCACCAGGTCTCCTCTGTCAATATATTCCTTGGCCTTTTTCCCCAGTTCAGTGCCGCCCTTGATATTTTCCCGGAAAATGCCCCCGGATTCAATATGGGCGATGTTGTATTTGTCTTTGAGAATGGCACCCTGGGTGCCTTTGCCGCTGCCGTTGGGTCCGAAAAATAAAATGTTCATGAAGTCTCCTTTTTATCGGTTTATTATATTACTGTACGCATCCGGTGTAAAATCAAAACAACGTTTCCTACTTATAAGAGGTATATTTATTTGTCAAGATAAAGCAAAAACCGGTCAATCCAAGAGTCTTTTCCGTTTTGTGTGTCTGCCCGGCCCCTCCGGCTCTGACGGCCCGTTCACAGGACACCTCCAGGGGCTGCTTTCAGGTGCCGCGCTTTATTCTGATTGACATTGGTGAACAGAACCATCTGAAAGACCTGCTGTGCTGGAATGAATTTATTTTGATAAGAGCTTGAATGTCAAAAGGGGAATTGGTATTAAAAGGCGGTATATATTAACGCACAGGGCAGTTTAACATACAGGTCCGGTAAAGGGGGCGAAAATGACGGAATTAATTGATGTCAGGGCAAGGGAAATCATTGACTCCAGGGGCAATCCCACGGTGGAGGTGGATGTGGTACTGGCCTGCGGTGCCAGGGGAAGGGCTGCGGTGCCCTCTGGTGCATCCACAGGCACAAGAGAGGCTCTGGAGCTTCGGGACAACCTGGAAAACAGGTTTCTGGGCAAGGGGGTATTGAATGCCGTTGCCAATGTCAATGAAGTGCTGGCACCGGAAATCATCGGATATGATGCCATGGACCAGGCAGGGCTGGACCGCACCATGATGGATATCGACGGCACTGAGAATAAATCCAGAATGGGGGCCAATGCCATTCTCGGGGTTTCCATGGCCGCGGCCCGGGCTGCTGCCATGGCCTGTGACCTGCCGTTATACCGGCACCTGGGGGGTATCAATGCCAGGGTCATGCCCGTGCCCATGATGAATATCATCAATGGCGGGGCCCACGCCGCCAATAACCTGGATATCCAGGAGTTCATGATTCTGCCTTTCGGGGCTCCTTCTTTTCTGGAAGCGGTGCGCATGGGTGCGGAAACCTTTCACCACCTGAAAAAAATTCTCAAGAAAAACAAGCTGGCTACAGGTGTGGGAGACGAGGGCGGATTTGCACCGGATCTGTCTTCCAATGAACAGGCCATTGAATACATTCTCAAAGCTGTTGAAGCAGCCGGGTACCGTCCGGGCAAAGATATCGGTATTGCCCTGGATGCGGCAGCCTCCGAGTTTTACAAAGATGGAAAATACCTGTTTCTGTCGGAAGGCAAGGATTTGTCCGCCGATGACATGATCGATTACTACCAGGGCCTGATGGAAAAATATCCTTTGTATTCCATTGAAGACGGGCTGGCTGAAGGCGACTGGGAAGCCTGGGAAAAAATGACCGACCGCCTGGGGGACCGTGTACAGATCGTGGGGGATGATATTTTTGTCACCAACCCGGATATCTTTAAAAAAGGCATAGAAGCCGGCATCGGCAATTCTATTCTGATCAAACTCAACCAGATAGGTACGGTGACTGAAACGCTGGACACCATTCAGATGGCCAAGGAATCGGGTTATACCACGGTGATATCCCACCGGTCGGGAGAAACCGAAGATACCTTTATTGCGGATCTGGCTGTGGGGGTCAATGCCGGACAGATTAAAACCGGTTCCATGTCCAGAAGTGACCGGGTGGCAAAATATAACCAGTTGATCCGGATTGAAGAAAAACTGGGGGAGAGTGCATTCTTTCCCAACGATCTTTTTATGTAATTTTAACAAGTGAGGGATTCATGGCTGAAAATACCAAATATATTTTTGTGACCGGCGGGGTGCTGTCATCTTTGGGCAAGGGGCTTGCCTCCGCCGCCATCGGTATGCTTCTGGAAAGCCGGGGGCTGACGGTTACCATCCAGAAACTGGACCCGTATATCAATGTGGATCCCGGTACCATGAATCCTTTTCAGCATGGTGAGGTGTTTGTCACCGACGACGGCGCGGAAACCGATCTGGATCTGGGCCATTACGAACGGTTCACCAATGCCAGGCTGGGAAAGAACAACAATTTCACCACCGGCAAAATCTACCATCAGGTCATCACCAAGGAACGCAAAGGCGAATACCTGGGCGGCACGGTCCAGGTGATTCCCCACATCACCGATGAAATCAAGCAGAGTATCTGCCTGGTGTCCCATGACGTGGATGTGGTGATTGTGGAGATCGGCGGCACCATCGGAGACATTGAATCTTTGCCCTTTCTGGAGGCCATCCGGCAGTTCAAGGCAGATGCCGGGGCATCCAATGTGATCTATATCCATCTGACCCTGGTCCCCTATATCAAGACCGCCTGCGAGGTAAAGACAAAGCCCACCCAGCACAGTGTCAAGGAACTGCGCAGCATCGGCATCCAGCCGGATATTCTGCTGTGCAGGACCGAACACTATTTGTCCCAGGATATCAAAGACAAAATCGCCCTGTTCTGCAATGTGGAGGCAGATGCTGTATTCACTGCCAAGGATGTGGACTGCATCTATGATGTGCCCCTGGTGTATAACAAAGAAGGCCTTGGCACAAAGATATTGAAAAAACTCAATATCTGGGCCAGGTCCCCGCGCCTGGATGAATGGCGGGAGATGGTGGAAAAGCTCAAAAATCCCAGGTTCTGTGTAACCATTGCCATTGTGGGCAAATATGTGGATCTGACTGAAAGTTACAAAAGCCTGAATGAAGCCCTGACCCATGGCGGGATTTCCAATGAGGCAAAGGTCAATCTCCTGTTTGTGGATTCCACAACCCTTACCCAGAAAAATGTGGGGGAGATCCTGTCTGCCAGTGACGGGATCCTGGTGCCGGGGGGATTCGGCTCCAGGGGAATTGAAGGCAAGATCCTGGCTGCCCGATATGCCAGGGAAAACAAGGTGCCCTATTTCGGGATCTGTCTGGGTATGCACATGGCGGTGATAGAGGTTGCCAGAAACCTCGCCGGCATGGAAGATGCCCATGGAGAAGAGTTTGATCAGGACACCCCTTTCCCGGTGATTTATCTTATGAAGGAATGGGTGGATGAACAGACCGGTCAGGTGGAAAAACGCGATGAAACATCGGACAAAGGCGGCACCATGCGTCTGGGGGCCTATCCCTGCCGCCTGGTGCCGGATACCTTTGCCCACAATGCCTATAAAAAGGATAATATTTCCGAGCGCCACCGCCACCGGTATGAGTTCAACAATGCATATAAGGAACGCCTGCAGAAAGCGGGTCTCATCATTTCCGGCACATCTCCGGATCATGAACTGGTGGAAATCATTGAGCTGGCTGATCACCCCTGGTTTCTGGGATGCCAGTTCCATCCGGAATTCAAATCCAAACCCGGCAACCCCCATCCCCTGTTCCGGGCATTTATCCGGGCCTCCCTGAAAAATGCCAAAAAATAGATCCCGCACCCGGCGTGCAGGTAAAACAATAAGCCGCACCTGTGGACAATAGACACCAGTACTTTGACTGATTCGGGGAAAAAACTATGGAAAATTCGGTTATCATAAAAAATCAGACCATCCGTCTCCAGGGCATGCTGGGTACTGCAACAGCCGGCCGGGGAGTTGTGATCACGCACCCCCACCCCCTTTACGGCGGGAATATGGACAATCCGGTGGTGATGCAGATGACCGATAGTTTTGCAAAAAAAGGGTTTGCCACCCTGCGGTTCAATTTCCGGGGAACCGCCGGCAGTACCGGTATGTATGACAACGGCCAGGGAGAACAGACCGATGTTGCCGCAGCCCTGCAGTTTCTGGCCGACCAGGGCATCACCGCCCTTTTTCTGGCCGGATATTCCTTTGGTGCCCGGATCAATGCATCCGTGGTATCGGGCGGGTATGAAATCTCAGACCATATCATGGTGTCTCCGCCGATGGGGTTCATGTCTTTTGACGATATTTCCGGTCTGCCGCACACAGGGCTGATTCTCACCGGGCAGGAAGATGATATTGCCCCGCCCGATATGGTGCAGGCCCATATAAACCGCTGGAAAATTGTTCCCCGGTTTGAAATTATTCCAGGGTGCGACCATTTTTATGGTGGATGCCTTGCGCTCCTTGGCGAAATTGTGGAAAATTACCTGGAATAGCACAATGGGAAAATAAGGTTTTGAATACAAAAAAACTTAGAAAATAAATCTTTATTCCGGTTATATGAAGGAATTGTGCTAAAAAAAATCTATTTCTCCTTATAAAATTAAAAATAGTTCTTGACAAAGAAATGGGGATCTGGTTAGCCTTGTATCAGGGAAAGCCGGAAATTTGATCTCCACCTGGTACGATTTTCACTGCTGAACTCCTGCCGATATTTCCCTGCACATCACCATTACAGCCAATGATATAATTTCAGGGAGGTATACCATGCCAATCACAGACAACCGTTTGATTCTGGACGGCTATTCATTGACCATCGCAGAACTGATGCAGGCAGGCAACGACCTGTCCATGCAGGTGGAAGTAAAAACAGACAACTGGCCCAAAATCAGGGAATGCCGAGCCCTTGTGGACAAATGGGCCAATGAGGAGCGCTGTATTTACGGGGTGAATACCAGCTGCGGCGGGCTGGTGGACCATCTTTTGCCCAAGGAACGGGACAATGATTTTCAGAAAAACCTGGTAAGAAGTATCACCACCCAGGTGGGAAAACCCTTTGAAGACACCCTGGTGAGAATTTTCATGATCGCCCGGGCCAATTCCCTGTGCCGGGGATATTCCGGCATCAAGGAAAAAAACCTCAAGATTTACCTGGATATGATCAACAAACAGGTGTTTCCCCTGATTCCCAGAAAAGGCTCCCTTGGCACCAGCGGGGACCTGGGGCCATTGGGGTGTATAGCGGCAGTGGGATTCGGCGAGTGGAAAGCCAGATACAAAGGCAGGGTCATGCCCGGCAAGGAAGCCATGGATGCGGCAGGGGTTGAGCTGATGCACCTGAATGCCAAAGAAGGACTGTCCCTTATCAACGGCACCTCCGCCATGGTGGGCCTGGCCTGCACCGTTATCACAGAAGCCACCAACACCTTGAAAAATTCCGATATCATTGCAGCCTTTGCCATTGAAACCCTTATGGGCAGGATCAACCCCTTTGATGTGCGGGTTCATGAGCAAAAATACCACCCCGGCCAGTATGCCACTGCCATGAACCTGACCAAACTGCTCACCGGGTCTGACATGGCCATTGATGAGCAGGAATTGTCTTTAACGCTCCAGGCGGTGCTCAAAAAACATGAAGGTATTTCCGTGGCTGACATTCCTGTGGAAGACGCCTACTCCATCAGGTGCACCCCCCAGTTTGTGGGACCCACCAAAGAAGCGGTGAACAATGCCCATGAAGTGCTGCTCCGGGAGCTTAACTCCAGCAATGACAATCCTTTGATTTTCACTGAATTCGACACCTTTATCCACAACGGCCATTTCCATGGCCAGCCCATCTCCTTTGCCATGGACTGCTTAGGGATCTCCATGGTCAATATCGGGGTGGTGTCGGACCGGCGCATCGACCGGTTTTTGGATCCGTCCAACAGCACCGGGCTGCCCCCGTTTCTGTGCAAAGAAGATACCGGGGTCCGCATGGGCCTGATGGGCGGCCAGTTCATGACCACCTCCCTTGTGGCGGAAAACCGGACCCTGGCAGTCCCCGCCTCCATCCAGTCCATCACCTCCACAGCAGATTTTCAGGACATTGTCAGCTTCGGCCTCATCGCCGGCAGAAAAGCCAGGAAAATTGTGGAAAACACCAACCATATCCTTTCCTTTGAGCTGCTGTGCGCAGCCCAGGCAGCTGACCTGCGGGGCACCGACAAACTGGGTCCGGCCGGCAAAATCATGTATGAAGCGGTGCGTGAAACCCTGGGCTACATGGACAAGGACAAGGTGTACATCGATGATATGGAAGAGCTCAAAGCCAGGATCGAATCCGGCGAGTTTGTGAAAAAAGTGGAAGATGCCCTGGGGGAACTGCTCATTGTTCATAAAAAAGAGTAAGCTGGCTTTTAGCTGTTAGCTTAAAACTTAACACTTTCATATAATAATGAAAATATCAGGATTAGGGGGAGATTATGTCAGTGCATCCTGTTGCAGCCGCAATAGTTGATGAATACCGGGAAAATTATCCTGCTTCCCGGGAGCGTCACCAGCGCCTGGTCAAGTATATTCCCGGAGGGGCCACCAGAAGCCTGAGCTATTTCAAGCCCTGGCCCATCCATATTGATTACGGCAAGGGTGCCCATGTGTACACCCATGAAGGTCATGAGCTTCTGGATGTCACCAATGCCTATGGTGCCCTGGTGCACGGCCACGGGGATCCGGATGTGGTGGCAGCGGTCCAGGCGGGCATTGCCAGAGGATCCCAGTATTCCACCCCCACCGACGGCCAGTACCATCTGGCAAAACTGCTGTGCGACCGGGTGCCGGGGTTTGACAAGGTGCGGTTTCTCAACTCCGGCACCGAAGCCACCATGTTTGCCCTGCGCACGGCCAGGGCCATAACCGGAAAAGACAAGATTCTGAAAATGGCCGGCGGGTTCCACGGCACACATGACTGTGTGGCTGCCTCCACCAAGAAAAATGTCATCACCGCAGGCATTCCCGGCGGCATGACAGAAGATATGCTGGAGGTGCCTTTCAATGATCCGGACGCCCTGGAAAAGATGGTGACCCGGCATGCTGCAGATCTTGCCGCTGTCATCATGGAACCGTTTTTAGGGGCAGGCGGTGTGGTGCTGCCGGAACCGGGATTTGTGCAAAAAGCCCGGGATATAACAACTGCCAACAGTGTGCTGTTGATTTTTGACGAAATCTTCTCCTTCCGGGTGGACACCGGGGGGTGTCAGCATCTGTACGGGGTGACACCGGATCTCACCACCGTGGGCAAGGTGGTGGGCGGGGGACTGCCCATAGGGGTGCTGGGCGGCAAGGCCGAGTTCATGAACATTTACTGCCATGAAAATACAGACAGGCCGTTGTATCATTCCGGCACCTTTAACGGGTATGAAACCGTGATGCAGGCCGGATTTGCCGCCCTGTCCAAGTTTGACGCAAAGGCGGTGGCCGCCATCAATGCCACAGGAGACCGGCTGCAGAAAGGACTGCTGGCACGTATTGCCGACAACGGCCTGAATATCCAGTCCAACCAGATCGGATCCCTGGTGAATGTGCATTTTGTCAACCAGCCCACCATACGGGCCGAGCATGTGCTGGCATCAGAAGAGGAACTGCACACCCTCATGCACCTGTCTTTGCTCAACAAAAAAATATTCAACATACCCAGGGGCCTGTTTATTCTGTCCACGGTTATTACCGATGATGAAATAGATATGTTCCTGGAGAAAATTGATGACACATTCAAGGAACTGCTGCCGTTGATCCGAGAAAAATACAGCCATTTGCTTTTATAAATTACAGGAGAAAGCAATATGGTTTTGGACAGAATCGATAAAAAAATCTTGAATACCCTGCAGGAAAATGGAAAGATAACCAATTCAAAATTGTCGAAAATTGTGGGTATATCCGCCCCTGCCACCCTGGAACGGGTCAAACGCCTGGAGCATGCAGGGGTGATCACCCATTTTACGGCAGTGGTGAACCCGGAAAAAATCGGGTTTTCCATCATGGCCATGGTGAATATCAGCCTGAACCTGAGCAACCTGTCTTCCGTGGCCATGATAAAAGAAAAATTCATGGCCCTGGATGAGGTGGTTGAGTGCTATCAGATTGCCGGGGCCAATGATTTCATTCTCAAGGTGGCGGCCAGGGACATCAAGACCTACGGGGAGTTCATGAACAAGAAACTGACACAGATAGAAGGCATCCAGGTCATAAAATCCTCTTTTATCATTGACAATGTAAAGGAAAAACGGATGTTTTTGCTGGACCTGGAAGAGGAATACAGGGTGTAGCCCGCCCCGGCCCATGGTATTAAAATCCACAACCCCAATATACAGGAGAAAAAATATGGATAAGATTATTATTACAGCAGCCATCACCGGCTCGGTCCACATCCCCACCATGAGTGATTATCTGCCCATCACCCCGGATGAGATCGTGGAAGATGCGGTCAAGGCATGGGAGGCAGGGGCTGCCATTGCCCATATTCATGTGCGCAACCCGGAGAACGGTCTGCCGGTGTCGGATCCGGACCTGTTCCTTGAGGTGCATTCCAAGATCAAGGCCAGATGCAACATGGTGCTGCTGCCCACCACCGGCGGCGGCATGAACCAGACAACAGAAGAAAAACTGATTCCCATTAAAAAACTGCAGCCGGAGATGTGCTCTTTCGATCCGGCACCCTTTAACTTCGGGATTTTCCAGATCGCCAGCCGGTTCAAGGAGTTCAAGTATGACTGGGAAAAAGACTACCTGGAACTGTGCAAGAACGTCACCTTCCGGCCCACCTTCAATGATGACCTGATCTATGCCAAAACCTTTCTGGAAATTGATACCAAACCGGAATTCGAGATCTATGAACTGGGCCATGTCTCCTATGTGAAATGGCTCATGGAGGAAAACCTGGTGAAACTGCCGGTGCACCTGCAGTTTGTGTTCGGACCCATGGTGGGGTGGATGACACCGTCCGTCAAACACCTGGTGCTGATTCATGATGAAGCCAAAGAGGTGCTGGGGCAGGAAAATTTCACCTGGTCCGTGGCAGCCGGCGGCAGGTTCCAGATCCCCATCACCACAACCGCCATGGCCATGGGTGCCCAGAATGTGCGGGTGGGACTCGAAGATTCGGTATATGCGGGAAAAGGCGTCATGGCCAAGGCATCCGCCGACCAGGTGAACATGATCAAGAATGTGGCAAAAGAGATGAGCCTTACCCCTGCCACCTCGGATGAAACCAGGGAAATTCTGGGACTCAAGGGACTTGACAAGGTAAGTTTCTGATACCGGGATCCGACACCGGGATCCGATACCGGGAAAGGTCCCGCGACCCCCGGCCAACCCGTAAAGTGTGAAAGATGAGTAT
>JAABRW010000280.1 GCA_011390695.1 Desulfotignum sp. | reverse complement strand
GCAATGGCAATCCAGCCCCTGCCTGCGGTCATGCCTTCGATCCAGGACTTGGAATAGGAGATGGACAGATGGGCCCCGGCCAGGGCGGAAAACCCGCCGCCGATGATCACCGAAAAATACCGGATCAAAAACACATTCACCCCCTGGGTTTCCGTGGCTTTCGGGTTTTCTCCGGTGGACCGGATCTGGATGCCCAGCCGGGTCCTCTGGAGAAAAAACCAGGATACAAGCGCCAGGCCTATGGCCATAAAGAAAAACGGGCTCTGGCTGAACAATACCTTGCCGATATAGGGAATATCCGACAGTATTGGAATGGTGATATCCTCCATTTTTATGGTCAAAGGCTTTCCCACATAGGGTTTCCCCACCATCCCGGCCAGGCCCAGACCCAGCATGGTGAGGGCCAGCCCCGAGACAACCTGGTTGGCCTGGAGGGTCACTGATGTAAAGGCATGGATAATGGAAATCACCATGCCGGCGGCCAGGGCGGCAAGAACCCCCAGCCAGGGGGATCCCGTGGTCATGGTGACGATGAATGCGGTGACCGCCCCCAGGGCCATGACCCCTTCCACCCCCAGGTTGAGGATGCCGCTGCGTTCACAGATAATCTCGCCTGTGGTGGCCAGCAGAAGGGGCGTACCCGCCACCATGGTGCGCTGGAGTGTTGATATAATGATGTCTTCCATGGATGGGTTTCCTATGTGCGTGAAAAGGTGACATGTATTTTGTTGTGTAAAAAATAATCCCCCATGATAAGGAAGATCAGCAGGGTGCCGTTGACGATCTCAACGGTTGCCGCAGGCAGCCCGAGGGAAATCTGGATGGCATCCCCGCCCACCAGGATGCCGGCAAAAAAGATGCCGGAGAGGATGGCATACAGGGGATTGAGTTTGGCCAGCCATGCCACGATGATGGCGGTGAACCCGTATCCAGAGGAAACCGATGCAGGATAGCTCAGGTAATGGTGGATGCCTGCCACTTCTCCCACCCCTGCCAGACCGGCCAGACCACCGGAAACCGCCATAAGGATAAGGGTGGTTTTAAAAAAATTGATACCTGCGTATTTGCCGGCATCCGGGTTTTCTCCCACCACCCGTGCTTCATACCCGAACCGGGTCCGGTAAATGACAATGGTCAGGATGGCGGCACAGGCAATGGCAAGAATCAGGGTAACATAATGGATCCTGGATCCGGGAATCACACTGAGGATGGCCGCATCCGGCAGGTTGTCAGTGCCGGGAAACCCGAAGCGGGAAGATCCTTTCCAGGGGCCCACAATGAGCATGGTCAGAATGTGGGCACAGATATAGTTGAGCATCAGGGTGGAAATCACCTCGTTGATGGCATATTTTATTTTCAGTATGGCCGGGATAATGCCCCACAGGGCACCCCCTATAAAACCTGCGGCAAACATCAGGGGTATGATGGCAAAAGCAGGCAGGGTATTTCCGAAAGCAAGCCCGGTCCAGGTGGAAAAAATCGCACCCATGAGCAGCTGCCCCTCGGCACCGATGTTCCAGAACTTTGCCCGGAATGCCAGGGTCAGGCCGGCTCCGATGAGAATCAAGGGGATAGCTTTGGTGATGGTTTCCTTGAATCCGTAAATGGAACCGAATGATCCCTGGAATATTTCAGCGATGGCAAATAACGGATTGACCCCGGCAATGAGAAATATAATGCTGATGACCGCAAGTCCGGCTGCCAGAGAAAAGATATTGGTCATCAAAGCCCGCAGCCGGGTGATCTTGTATCGGTCGGTGAAGGAAAGGCGTATCATGGGCAATGTCTTTGTGTTAATAATTACATGCGGTTGGTGCCGGCCATCATCAGGCCGATCTCACACAGGCGCTCATCATCGGCATCAAAAATGCCCATGAATTCACCGGCAAACATGACGGCGATCCGGTCGCAGAGTTCAAAAATTTCTTCCAGGTCTTCAGAGAAAAGCAGTACGGTACTGCCCTGTTTGCGCAGATTGAGCAGGTGGTGACGCAAAAATTCCGTGGCCCCCACATCCAGGCCGTAGGTGGGGTGGGAAGCTACCAGAAGCTGGGGCTGTTCGCTGATTTCTCTGCCCAGTATCAGTTTCTGGATGTTGCCGCCGGAAAGGTTTCTGATCTGGTTGTCTATGGAATGGGTATGTACTTTGAAATCATCTACAATACCCCGGGTGTGATGTTTTACCTGGTCGTATTTGAGAAAATACCGCCGGGAAAATTTTTTCAGGTGATGCTGCTTTAAAATGGCATTGTCATAGAGAAACAGTCCCGGTGCAATACCGAAACGGATGCGCTCTTCAGGGACATGGGAAACCCCGTGGTCGTAAATATGCCGTGGGGAGAGGTTGGTGATGTCTTTGCCGTTGATGGCTATTTTGCCGCTGTCGATTTTGCGGATCCCTGTGATGGCTTCTGCCAGCTCCCGCTGGCCGTTGCCCGCCACCCCGGCAATACCGAAAATTTCATTCTCATACAGGTCGAAACTGACCCCTTTTACCGCAGGCAGTCCCATGTCCCCTGCCACATGAACCTGTTCTGCGCTAAGGATCTTGGGTCCCCTGTCCATTTTTTCCCTGCTGATGTTAAAGATCACATCCCGGCCGACCATCATCCGGGCCAGGGTTTTTTTATCTGTTTGCCCTGTATCGGCACTGCCCACAATACTGCCCTTCTGGAGTACCACCACCCGGTCGCAGATGTTCATGATCTCATCGAGTTTATGGGAAATAAAAATCACGCAGTGGCCGTCCGCTTTCATCTGCCGCAGAATATGGATGAGTTCTTCTATTTCTTTTGGTGTGAGCACTGATGTGGGCTCATCAAGAATAAGCAGGTCAGCACCGTTCATGAGCGCTTTTATGATCTCCACCCGCTGCTGTTCTCCGGCGGACAGCTGCCATATTTTTTTATTCAGGTCAATGGTGAAATTGAACTGCCGGGAAAAGGATACCACTTTTTCCCGGATTTTGATTTTCGGAAAAAAAAACGGGGTGTCTTTGTATCCCAAAGCGATGTTTTCAATCACCGAGTGGTTCTGGATCAGCATGAAGTGCTGATGTACCATGCCGATGCCGTGAAGAATGGATTCCATGGGGTTGGTAATCCGGATGGGCCGGCCGTTTATTTTGATCTGTCCTGCATCCGGCTGGTACAGCCCGTAGAGAATATTCATCAAAGTTGTTTTACCGGCACCGTTTTCTCCGAGAAGCCCCAGGATTTCACCGGATTCCACAGACAGATTGATGTCTTTGTTGGCATGGATGCCGTGAAAGGATTTGCTGATGCTTTCCATTTCAAGGCGAAGTATTTTTTTCATAAGGGATGTAACGGTGCGATCCGGAAAAAGGATTTCCGGACCGCCGCATGATTGGGATTATTGGGGGATGGTGCCTTCCACGTTATCCACATAGTACATGATGCTTAACAGATCCTCTTTGGAAGCACGTTCACCA
>JAABRW010000279.1 GCA_011390695.1 Desulfotignum sp. | reverse complement strand
CTCAAGGCCCCTGCGCTGGGACAGATTTTTGCCCTGTTGAATCAGGTGGTCCTTGCCCTTGAAGCAGCCACCCGGGCAGGCACCTCCATGGTATTCGGATACCTGGGGGGCGGGCCTTTGCCCTTTGTCGAAAAATTTGAAGGCGCCTCTTTTGTCCTGGCTTTTCAGGCCCTGCCCCTGATTCTGCTCATGAGTGCCCTGTCCTCCCTGTTGTTTTACTGGAGAATTCTGCCATGGATTGTGCGCAATTTTTCCAGGATACTGGAGCGACTTTTCGGCCTGGGCGGGGCAGAAGGCCTCGGGGTATCCGCCAATATCTTTGTGGGCATGGTGGAAGCACCTTTGTTTGTCCGGCCATATATCAGATCTTTGACCCGCAGTGAACTGTTTGCACTCATGACATCGGGAATGGCCACCATTGCAGGAACAATGATGGTTCTGTATGCCAACATTCTGGGAGATGCCATCCCCAATGTCCTGGGACATATCCTGACGGCCTCCATAATCAGTGCACCGGCAGCCATTACCGTGGCCAAGATCATGATCCCGGAAACAGACCCCGTTACCTCCGGCAGCCTGGCATCACCGGATCCAGCCACCAGTTCCATGGATGCGGTAACCAGGGGCACTTTGCAGGGCGTAGAACTTCTGCTCAATATTGTTGCCATGCTCATTGTTCTGGTGGCCCTGGTGCACCTGGCCGATACCCTGCTGAAAATTATTCCGGCTGTGGCTGGAGACCCTGTGACCCTCCAGAGAATTCTGGGCTGGATCATGTCACCGGTGGTCTGGCTCATGGGCATTCCCTGGTCGGAAGCATGTGTGGCCGGCAGTCTCATGGGAACCAAAACCATAATCAACGAATTTGTGGCCTACCTGCATCTGGCTGATCTTCCGGCAGAAGCCCTGAGTGGTGACAGCCGCCTGATCATGCTGTACGCCATGTGCGGGTTTGCCAATCCCGGCAGCCTGGGTATCATGATCGGGGGCCTGGGTACCATGGCCCCGGAACGGCGTAATGAAATAGTATCCCTGGGTATCCGCTCCATTGTGGCCGGCACCATTGCCACATGCATGACCGGTGCAATGGTGGGACTGATAATTTGAAAAAACAAACCACGAACCAATATGCGATTGGAAATGACATGCATACAAACATACCGGAAAAAGCAAAGCTGCTTGAAAAACTAAAGGACCATGGCTTTAATGTGCCGGATTTCATCTATGTGCCGGCAGATATATTCACCACTGAAAATTTCGGGCAGCTGGACCGGTTTTTACAGACCCACCGGCAAAGCTTCAAGGTCATTGCAAGAAGTGCACATCCCATGGAGTCAAATTATAAAGGCGGCACCTTTGATTCTCTGGAGACCTACGCTGACATTGAAGGCATAAAATATGCCCGTAAAAAGATGCTTGCCATGGCAGAAACCGCAAAATGGCTGTCCATAAAGCGGCAGCAGATATTTCATCACGCGCCTAAGATAGATATCAATGAAATGGGAGTGGTTGTCATGCCCTTTGTCAACGGCACCAGTGTAATGGCAAAAATGATCCGGAATGAGTGGGAATTCGGCTACTGCAGAAACCGGTCTTATAAAGTGCAGAATGACCCCTATATCACCAAGGTTCCCCATGACAGAAAATTGATTCAGCTGTCCAGGGACATACAAAAAGCTTTGGGTTTCAAATGTGAGATTGAATATATTGTCTCAACAACAGGTGAGGTCCATGTGGTGCAGGCCAAGGATATTTCAGACATTGAAACCCTTGAAGAAAAAGAAAGCGAACGGTCCATCAGACTTGACGGCATCCGGCGCATAAGGCTCCGGAGAAATTACAGGGAAAGACCGGTGTATATAATGGATAACAAGACATTTTATATTCATATCATCAGTCTGTGTGAAGATATTATACACGACGCCAACGGGGATGCCCCTGATATCACCCCTGTCCTGTCCTGCATACAATCCTATGAAAAAGAGCTTGAGACATTTGCTTTGCGCCACCAGCGGTTTGCCGTACTCGGGTTTTCCATACAAAACACCGGCGACCTTTACCAGATAGCCAACCACTATCTGGATGATTTTCCAGATCTCCAGAAAACCCTTTCCAACGCCCTGCAGAAAAATCTGTACAATATCGATATTTTTATTGCTGAAGCAGACACCCTGATTGCAAAGGACAAAATCCGAATCAACCTCTGCAGCCATGATGCCTATGGTATCGACACCGTCAGAAATCCGTTGTGGTCGGCCTACTGGTATGTGGACCGTCACGACAGCATGGTCAAAGAATTTACCCGCCTTGGTTTCAAGACCGGTGACACAATCGGGATGGATATCGATGCGGAAGGCAAGCCGCTTATCTACCGGCACTAGTTTTTAAATCCCTGCATAAGATACCCGCGATACCGGCAATCACTTGCATATTAGCCCTCATCCCTTTGTCTCGCGTGTTTACCGCACCGGCCACAGATAAAATTCCGGCAGCGGCTTATACCCGACCCCCACTGCACCATCCACAGTATAAAGGACCCATGCATAGGCTGTATCATACATGCTGGTGGTGGCGGACCAGTAAAAATTCTGCACATCAGTAAAGCAATGCGCCGCCGGCAGGGCCGGGGTATGGTGCTCCAGATCAGTGAGGCTTTCCAGTTCAATAATACCGGGAATGCGCCAGTCATTATGGCCGTATCTGCTTTCCATGTTCATCTGTGACACCAGATCGGAAGCGGATTTCCAGTCCACGGGTTTTTGGGATATATTTGCATTTTTCATCCATGTCAGGCCGGTGCTGTTGTCATGGACACAATCACCATCTGGTGTGAACCTTGGTTCCTGGTGCGGCATTCCTGCCTGGAACTCACCGTCCTGGCCGGATCCATGACAATCCATAATACGGCCGCCCCCATCAAAGCAGGTCTTCTGCCCGGTCTGAAAGAACCCGCCGGTATCATGGTTTTCTGCAGTACGCACCGGCCAGACCATATATGATCCATGTTTCATGCCCTTGAACACCCGGGCACCTCCCAGATGAACATACCATGCCTGGTCCGGCAGCCGGATGCAGGTTGAAGCGGTCCAGTAATAGCCGTTAAAAACATTATCAAAGGGGTGGCCTTGGGGAAGGCTGGGGTTGATCATTTCATGGCTCATCAGACTGAACAGTTCTCTGCGGTTGGGCAGCTTCCAGTCCCGGTAACTGTAAAGCCCGGACCGGTTGATCTCTTTGGCTGCAGCCAGGGCTTCATCCCAGGTCAGTGGAAAATCCAGCAAATTTGCGTTTTTTGTCCACATTAAACCGGATTGTTCATCAATTACCACATCTTTTTTTTCAAAAAACCGGGGCATTTCTCACATTACCATTCAGGAGTCACACTGCTTTTTTCCTCTTGTTTTTGCTTCTGGATACAGGTGATGGGCCATATTTTATTCATGATATGTAATA
>JAABRW010000278.1 GCA_011390695.1 Desulfotignum sp. | reverse complement strand
GAAGGTATCAGAGCCATTTTAATCAAGGGCACCTCCGCTGATACCTTTCCCCATTTATCCAGATTTCTGTGTTGATTTTATTCTGTTTTTTTCCAAATGAACATGGGTTTGCATAAGTCTCGGGTATAAAGATTCCAGCAAGGGATCAATCTCAAGGGCCTGTCTGCAGCAGGTAACGGCTTTTTTCCACTGTCCCTGATGCTCTAATAGATCAGCAATTTTCTGGATGGCGGACAAAAATTTTGATCTCAATTTTTCACGTTCAGGGATCACCCATGAAGACTGTTCTTCCGGAATAAATGGACCACGATACAGCAAACTCAGTTCATTTAACAACTGCAAAGCAGTTTCCACACAATCTTGTTCCTCAAGGTCCTGATCAACTCTGGAACAGCAGGATGCAAAAGCAAGGGTGTCTGTCCAGACAATAAACGCATTAAATGCGAGTACGCCCTGTTTGTGAACAAGGGCATTTTTGCTGCCCAGCAATTTTCTGAGACGGTGCAGGGTGGTTTTAAATGCGTTGTAAGCGGCATCGCCTTCACTGTCCGGCCAGAGAGCATCCATCAGTTCGTGTTCCGGAACATTTGAACCGCCTTTTGCCATCATATATTTGAGCATTGTCATGGGTTTTTGCTGGATTTTTCGCGTAAACTGCAGGGCGTTTTCTCCCAGATGAATTTTTAAACCCCCAAAGGAAGAGATGCGTATGGGCCATGGCCAATTCGGGATATTCAACGGAGGAATTTCAGGGAGGAGATTATGCTCTCTGATGAGTGTACGCACATATTTTACTTCAATATCATTTTTCAGGGCATAAGAACACAAACGGGCCATTTCTTCGGGCACCCAGAAAAACCCATAGCGATAGTTCCACATTCTGCCCATACGCAGGGCGTTTTTAATGGATTTCTTCGCCCTCTCATCTGCCTGTCTATCCAGTAAAAAAATGGCTAAAGTGAGAAGTGCCATGAATTTGTCCTGCACGGTGCCATACCGGCTGCAGAAATAAAAGGATTTTTTTAGATGCTTTTCTGCGGTCTGTTTTTCGCCGAAGGCATAAAACATTTTTGCCATGGACAGATGGGCACTTGCAAGCGCCATGCTGCTTCCCGTCTGTATCGCTTTTTCAAAAAAAGCCATGGCATGATATCTGCCTTCTGCGAGATTTTCTGTCACAAGATTCAACCAGAAATAAATATTGTGATACAGGCTCTGGCTCCAGAGTCCCTGATGGTCAAGATACGGAGTCACTTCCTCTAAAAGTTTTCTGGCTGTATCATATCTGCCAAGCCCTATTGCAGATGCAGCTGCATGGGCCCGGAGCGGCAAAAAAACAATGGAAACTCCGGTTTCCTGTTCAATAGCCATGGCCTGGCGGGCAGCGGTTAAACTTTTCTGGAAACTGCCGCTGAGCCATGCATGAAATGATTTCAAATTCTGAAATACAATATATGAGAGAGGAGAAGCCTTTTTATGACTCACTTTTTTAAACACCTTGAGAAAATGATCAGCTGCAAAGAGGTCGCCCTGCATTATCCGCAGAATAATAAGCGGTGAAAAAATCTTGAGCGTGAGATTCACCTCTTTTGTCATATGGAGTACCTGCCAGCCCCGCTCACTCCATTTTTTTGTGTCCTGGGAATCCGGACATCTCACAACCAGCGCATTCAGCATGGAAGCAGTGAGTCTCAAAATCACTTCAGGAGGACCAACAATACCGAAACGTGCTTCAAATATCCGGCATTTTTTAAAATACTGATCCATTTCCTGAAAAACATGGAACTGGAATGTGATGGCATCCAGTATGCCGGACAAGGCCATAAAGCATCCTGCAGGATCTGATTGTGCTTCAAATATGTTGAGTGCTTTTTGGAACAGCGTTTTTGCCTGGTCAGGGGCAGTTGGAATTTTGCATGCGCCTTTCCAGAAAATCAGCCATGGCTGTGTTATAAAAATTTCCCGGGGAAATGCGGTAATCCATGTCTCTATTGTTTGCACGCGCCCCTGGGATACCAGTACGGGTGCCTTATCAAGGATCAGATCCATGGCCTTCATAAAGTGGTGTGAGCGGATATATAAATTGACGGCATCCTCTGATTTTCCTTCTTGTGCAAGAATGGATGCTGTTTGTACCAATAGCGCATCGTATTCAAAAAAAGAAAAAAACAAGGGGGCCTTTTTTTGAAGAAATTCCTGGAACAGTGGGTGAAAATGATATTCAGGGGGATTTTTCATGGAGACAAAAGTAAATCCGTTTTTTCGGATCAGGGTTTCCAGTACACGGCAGGCCAGCTTTCCTCCCAGCGTCCGGGCAGCATTCAGGGAAATCCGGGAAAGATAAGACAATTTTACAAGAATGGTCTGGATTTCAGGTTCAAGGTTGTCAAAAATGGTGGAACCGAGATAATCAAATATTTCGGTCGGTGTCTGGTGAATAAGCAGGTGTGGCTCAATATCGTCATACGCCTCTTTTTTCAGCAGTACCAGCAGCAGTCCGGCAATCCATCCATCGGTTTTTCGGTGCAAATCGGAAATGAGGGCATCCGGGTATGTTATATCTGTGATACTGCGGAGAACCCCTTTGATCTCTTTTTTTTGAAATCGCAAATGATGCCAGTTCAGTACGCGCAAAGTCCGGTTGGCCCTTGACCGGGCAAATGCAGCAGAAGGTTCTGTCCGGCTGCAGATGATGATGCTGATTTTGCCCTGCAGTATGTCTATGGCATGGCACAGAACTTCATGGAGCCGGGCTTCTTCTCCTGCTGTTTGATAATTGTCCAGGACAATGGCAAGGGGACGGGGTACATGCTGTGAAAACAGGTTGAAAAACCGGTTTGTAAAAACAGAAATTTTTGGAAAGAATTCCTGGGTGAAAAAGGGTAATGGAGAAGATGTGTCAGCGGATATTTTTTTCCAGGCTTTGCCCATGTAATAAAAAAATGAGGCAATATCCGTATCTGTTCTGTCAATATCATACCAGATGCATGCAATGTCGCTGGTATCGATAAAACTGTTGACCAGTGTGGTTTTACCGGAACCTGCTGGTCCGCAGATCCATAAAGCATTCTTTCCCAAGGATTTTGACAGAATGTTAAACAGACGGGTACGGGGATATGTCTGGAGTAATTTGGGTCGGGACAACTTTACCGGACCGATTTTTTGATGCGCCGATTTACTGTCCATTGGATTTCTCTTAAAACCGTTGTATCTGACGTTTCCAGGTTGAGAGATTCAGGGTCGGAAAACAAAGAACATTGTGCCGATATGTACCTGGCGGCGGATAGTATTTTTATACTCTGAAAACTTATGGTGTGACCTTATATCTACATACACCATAATATGTATGTGTATATTCTCACACGTATGGTGTCAATATTTTTTATTTTTTCAATAAAAAATGGGGAATGAATCTGGGATCCATGCGGCTGGGGGGAACCGTGCCGTATTCTTCCTGGA
>JAABRW010000277.1 GCA_011390695.1 Desulfotignum sp. | reverse complement strand
TGGATCCCCGGTTGAGAAAGGAGGGGCAGTCCTGAATTTATGGCACTTTTATCTGTAAAGAATCTGACCATCGGGTACAAGACCAAAAAAGGGTTGTTAAAGGCGGTGGACAACATCAGTTTTGATCTGGAAAAAGGCAGACCGCTGGGATTCGTGGGGGAATCCGGCTGCGGCAAGACCACCATCGGCATGGCCCTGATGGGCCTTCTGCCGGAAAATGCCGTTATCCTGGACGGCACTATCCAGTTTCAGGGAGAAGATCTGGTGCTTTTGAAAGAAAAACAATGGCGCAGGATAAGGGGTGCGAAAATCGCCATGATATTCCAGGCGGCCATGAATGCCTTGAATCCGGTGCACCGGGTGGAGGACCAGATCAAAGAGGCCATCATCACCCACCAGCCTGATATGTCCAGCGCAGATCTTGCAGCCCGGTTAAAGGAATTATTCGACCTTGTGGATATTCCGGTGCAGCGCATGAAGGATTATCCCCATGAATATTCCGGCGGCATGAAACAACGGGTGATCATTGCCATGGCCCTGGCCTGTGATCCGGATCTGATTATTGCGGATGAGCCCACCACTGCACTGGATGTCATTGTCCAGGACCAGATTCTCAAAGAAATTAGAAAAGTACAGCAAAAAATCCGTACCGGCCTTATTTTCATCTCCCATGACATTGCCGTGGTGGCATCTGTCTGTGACCGGATCTGTGTGATGTACGCCGGTCAAATTGTTGAAACCGGCACCAAAAAAGAGGTGTTTACCTCTCCGCGTCACCCCTATACCCGCAGCCTGCTGGGTTCTTATCTGTCTTTGGACAACCTGAACGATATTGTCATTCCGGACATGCAGGAATCCCCGGATCTTTTATCAGACATCGGCTCCTGCCGGTTTGCCGACAATTGCAAGGTCTGTTCAGGTGTCTGCAGAAAAGAGGCACCTGACTGGATTGAGATATCCGGCACCCACAAAGCATTTTGCTGTGAACCACAAATCATCAGAGGCGGCCATGGGAAAACCTGATAAAAAAAAATCGCCCCTGGTTGAGATGAAAGGGGTGAGCAAAACCTATTTTCCCAGAAAACAGCTGTTTGCCGGACACCAGAATCCGGTTCTGGCCTTGAACGGTATTGATCTTTGCATTGAAACAGGGGAAATTTTCGGTCTGGTGGGACAGAGCGGCAGCGGCAAAACCACCACCGGCCGGCTGCTGCTTAGACTTGAGCAGCCCACCGCCGGTGAAATTTTGTTCAACAAGGTTCCTGTCAGGGGCTTAAAAGGCCATGCCTTAAAGGAATTTCGTTCCAGGGTGCAGATGATTTTTCAAGATCCATACCAGAGCATCAATCCCCACCTGTCCATTTCAGAAACGGTTATGGAACCGCTGGTGGTGCAGAAAATCGGTACCCCTGAATCCCGCAGGGAAAAGGTGATGCACACCCTTGAAACCGTGGGATTGTCTCCGGGAAAATCATTTTATAACCGGTATCCACACCAGCTTTCCGGGGGTCAGCGCCAGCGGGTGGCCATTGCCCGGGCCATTGTGGTGGAACCTGAATTTATCGTGGCTGATGAACCTACCTCCATGCTGGATGCTACCATTGCCATCCAGTTGTTCAAGCTGCTGATGGATATCAAAACCACCTTTGGCATGACCTTTTTGTTTATCACCCATAACCTGGCGGCTGCCAGATACCTGTGTGACAGGATTGCGGTCATAAACGAAGGCCATATTGTTGAAGTCAATACCGCAGAAAATATTATCCGGCATCCGGAACATCCTTATACCAAAAAACTCATCCAGGTGCAGCCGGGATTTAAATACGGCAGATAGCCGTGGAAGTGTCTGCAGACTGCTTCACCGGAGCGGCATAAAGCGGTCAGCCACCGGATCATAGATTGCTGGATGGGCCCGGATTAACCGGTCTGTTGCCTGTTTATGGCGGCCAAACACAAGTGCGGTGGCATAAAACCGGAACATTTCAAAAAAATCACAAGAATCATTGGAAAACAGCTGTTCCGGGTCTGAGGTCCGGGCGATCCTGCCATAGCGGTGTTCCAGCAGGTCAGCTTCCGGTGTAATCAGGTGGGCAATGATGGCTGTTTCATCTGTATTGGCTGCCAGATAGTCTCTGACTGACCGCAGGAAAAATGCCGCAGCACTGATACGGGATGTGTTTACCGGTTTTTTTTTACAAAAATCTCTGTGCGCCGCAATTTTATGCCGGTATTGCCGCTTTTTGACAGGATCCAGGTCCCTGTATCTGCCGTCAGAAAAAAATTGTTTTTTCAGTCCCCTGATAACCGATCTGGTCATCTGTTTGCGCCGCAGCCGGGCGGTTTCTTCGAAAATGGTGAAATATTCTTTCAGGTTCCGCATGCCCGGGGGTGACAGGTCCATGGAGCCGTTATCCAGAAGAAGGGTTTCCACCTGGATATCCAGCAGCCCGGGCAGGTGAAATGACTGGTTTTTTTCTCCCACCACTTCCAGGGGTTTGAAATAATCCACCAGCAGGGCCTGGCGCCCGATTTTTTTTACCGGAAAAAATAAGATGTTCCTGGTCACCGGTATTTTTTTGTGGCCCATGGGGTGCAGGGCACTGGTA
Source organism: Desulfotignum sp. (assembly GCA_011390695.1). The sequence continues at coordinate 855 of JAABRW010000277.1, read as the reverse complement.
AATGTGGGGATGATAACAAACACCCCGTCAGGGGTGATTTCCGTGCCATAGGCATCGGTGATGGAGGATTTCACAGTGGTGAAATCCTCATCAAGGCCGGCGGGAATGAGCAGGTCATCCGAATCATGCTGCTTTTGCAGGCGCATCCCGTTCCGGGTCTCCAGTGCTCTGATGCGGTCTCTGTTTACTGCCGTCACGCTCACAGACAGGCTGACCCCGTGGCGGACCAGTTTTTTTAATACCCGGCCTCGGGTTCGGGGAATCTTGGTCAAAAGACTGAAGCCGGTGCTGGAACAAAAGGGCATGAGCAGATCTGCCAGGCTATGGGTGCCGTCTTCCCAGTCCAGCGGGTCTGATGCCCCGTAAAGGGCGGCATCTGTGTTGTTTTTTTCCACAAGCAGGTTGAGGATCTGTCTGGCTGCAGCGTATGAAAAATGTGCCCTGATGCCGGGCAGGGCCCATTCATTGCACCTGCGGCAGAAATTGGAACACCCTGATGTCAGCTGCACGGTGATGGCGGTTTCACATACCTTGTCCATCTGCCAGGGCAACAGGCCCATGCGGGTTTCCCAGTCGGCAAACCCCACATGGCAAACCCTTTTCCCTGCAGATCCGGCCATGGCGGCCAGCAGCCTGTTCAAATCCGCATACAGATCAGAAAGCCGGTTTTTTTCAGGAACCAGAAAAGGCCTGAACCGCCGGAAAGCAGTCTGGATCTGGCGCAAAATTTTTTCCGTATTTTCCGAAAGAGGCTGTTGAGCCAGAAGGGCCTGGTCCACTATGGTATGATAGACCTGTCCGGCGGCCTGATGGTCTTTTTGAAAAACAGCGGCCAGAAAGCGGTTTTTCAAGGTT
>JAABRW010000276.1 GCA_011390695.1 Desulfotignum sp. | reverse complement strand
AGAGGAGAACTCCGCTGCATCGATCACGCCCCGCTCCAGGGCCAGGTAGACTTCGCCGCCGGGAAGGGGAGACACGGATGCGCCCAGGTTGTTCATAATGTCCATGAACCAGCCTGGCGTACGGATTCTCATGCCTTTGAAATCTGCCATACTGGTGGCTCTTTTATTGGAGGAAAGTCCCATTTCCTGGCCGCACTGGCCGCCGGGGAGGGCAAACAGGTTGAACTGGCCATAGATTTCCTGCATCATTTCCACACCGCCTCTTTCATAGAGCCAGATGTTGTACAATTCTGCATCCAGGCCGAAAGGAACAGACGCCAGGGCTACAAAGGCTTCATTTTTGCCTTTCCAGTAGCCGGGCCAGTCATGACCCACTTCAGCCGCGCCCGTGCTTACGGCATCAAAACTCTGCATGGCAGGTACCAACTCTCCTGCGGAAAAAGGTTTAATATCCAGACGACCGGCAGATGCCAGACGGACACTGTCGGCAAAATGGGATGCAATGTCGTAGAACAAAAGCCCTTTGGACCAGGGCATGACCATTTTCCACCGGATTTTTTCATCCGATGTCTTGAATGATATCCGTTTGGCTTCCTTGGCCCGGGGGTCTTCCCCGAATTTTTCGCGCTTGGCATGGGCAGTGCCGCAGATAAAGACAACTGCCATCAGAAGGGTTACCACTATGCTTAATGCTTTTTTCATGCTTTCCTCCGTCCTTAAAAAAAAATTGATTATTCACTCGCCTGTCTCCAGATATTGCCTGAGATGGTTTTTTGCCTCCTTTCCCGGATTGGTGTTAAAGGTATTCCGGCAAGTCCAAAATGGTCATTTCATTGTTTTATACTGCTGGCTTTCTTGGTAGTACCAATACTAAAATCCATATGAGCCGCTTTGTCAAGAAAAAAATAATTTTTGTTTGTTTTTTGTCAGAAAGTCTGATATACGATGTTATATTCTGAAAAAACAGATGGTTATATTTTTTTGAAGTTTGCGCTCAACCAGAGGCGGTGCCATGAAATAACCATTTGACAACACCGGAAATTTACACGATAGTAAATTGGTAGTACCATAAAATAAAAGAGGTGCCTATGATTCCCCGGTCCATGCAGGATGCGCTCCAGAAAATTGTGGGGCCCCAACATCTGCTGACGCAGAAAGAAGACATGCTCACCTATTCTTATGATGCCGCAGTGCTGGACCCGGTCATGCCTGCGGCGGCTGTGATTCCGGAAAACACAAACCAGCTTGGCGAAATCATCGCCCTGTGCTATGAAAATCATATTCCCATCACGGTCAGGGGATCAGGCACCAATCTGTCCGGCGGCACCATTCCGCAGTCATCGGGCATTGTGATACTCACCGGCCGGATGAATAAAATCATTGAAATCAACGAAGCAGATATGTATGCCGTGGTGGAACCCGGCGTTGTGACGGCCACCCTGGCGGCCCAAGTGGAAAAACGGGGATTGTTTTATCCGCCGGATCCGGGCAGCATGGCCGTGTCCACCATCGGCGGGAATGTGGCGGAAAACGCCGGGGGCCTGCGGGGCCTCAAATACGGAGTCACCAAGGATTATGTCATGGGGCTGCGGTTTTTTGACAGTCAGGGAAATTACATCAAAACCGGATCCAGAACCGTGAAATGCGCCACTGGTTATAATATCACCGGCCTGATGGTGGGTTCTGAAGGCACCCTCGGGATCCTGGATCAGGTGATTCTCAAGCTTATCCCCGCCCCAAAGGCCAGGCAGGCCATGGTGGCGGTGTATGACACCATTGAACAGGCATCGGAAACCGTGGCCGGCATCATTTCCGCGCGTATTGTGCCGGCCACCCTGGAAATTCTGGACAATTTCACCATCCGGGCTGTGGAGGATTTTTCAAAGGCGGGACTTCCCACGGATGCGGCCGCCCTGCTGCTCATCGAGGTGGACGGACACCCGGCCGTGGTGGCCGAAGAAGCGGAACAGGTAAAGGCCCTGTGCCTGAAAATGGGGGCGCGGACCATTGACCAGGCAAAAGATGATGCCCAGCGGGATAAAATCTGGGCGGCCCGGCGCGCTGCTTTGTCCGCCCTGGCCCAGCTCAAGCCCACCCTGGTGCTGGAGGATGCCACGGTTCCTCGAAGCAGAATCCCGGACATGGTGAGGGCCCTCCAGGATATTGCCAAAAAGTACCGGATTGATATCGGCACCTTCGGCCATGCCGGGGACGGCAACCTGCACCCCACCATCCTCACAGACCGCAGAAACAAGGAAGAATTTCACCGGGTGGAACAGGCCATTGAAGAGATTTTCGATGTAGCCCTTTCCATGGGAGGGACATTGTCCGGTGAGCACGGCACCGGCATTGCCAAAGCCCCGTTTCTGGAAAAAGAGGCCGGGTATTCCTCCATTTTGTTTTCCCGACAGTTGCGGGCTGCTTTAGACCCCCGCAATATATTAAACCCTGGCAAAATCACGGGAGTCTAACCGATAATGTCTGACATGAAAGAACTGGCAAACCTGGTAAAGGAACTGGAAGACCAGCTGGTGACCTGCATCCGATGCGGCATGTGCCAGTCGGTCTGTCCGCTGTTCGAACAGACCCGGAAAGAGGCGGATGTGGCCCGGGGCAAACTGGCCCTGCTCACCGGGCTCATGGAAAATATGTTCACCAACCCGGACGGAGTGAATGAACGGCTGAACCGGTGTCTGCTCTGCGGGTCGTGTGCCGCCAACTGCCCTTCCGGGGTCAATGTGATGGAAATTTTTATCAAGGCCCGGGCCATTCTGTCGGAATACAAAGGCTTGTCCCCTGCCAAAAAAATGATTTTCAGAAACCTGCTGGCCCACCCGGGACGGTTTGATACTCTGCTGGACTGGGCCGGCCGGTTCCAGGGCCTTTTCACCAAACCCGATGCCAACGCCCAGGGCACATCCTGCGCCCGCCTGGTCTCACCGCTGCTGTCCCACCGGCACTTCATGCCCCTGAGTGCTGCCCCGTTTCACAAAACCCTGCCTGAAAAAGGCTTGACAACCACGGGTTCCGGACCCCGGGTCGCGATTTTCACCGGGTGCCTGATTGACAAAATTTTTCCCGATGTGGCCCACGCCTCGTTGAAGGTTCTCTCCCATCACAACGTGGGGGTGGTGATTCCTTCAGGCCAGGGATGCTGCGGCATACCGTCCCTGGCCTCCGGTGACCGGGACAGCTTCACCCGGCTGGTGGATCACAACCTGGCTTTGTTTGAAAAACATGACTTTGATGTCCTGGTGACGGCCTGTGCCACCTGTACATCCACCATCAAAAAACTGTGGCCTTCGGTGTACAAAAACCCGTCCCCCGATATACAGAAAAAATTGAAGGCCCTGTCGGAAAAAACAATGGATATCAACCAGTTTCTGGTGGACCAGGTGGGCATCGAATCGCTTGAATCCTTGTTTGAAGAATCAGAAAAAGAGATTGTGACTTATCATGATCCCTGT
>JAABRW010000275.1 GCA_011390695.1 Desulfotignum sp. | reverse complement strand
CCAGTGACGGGCCAGGGAAAGCTGGGACATTTTTTCAAAATCAAACCGCTCAAAGATCACTTCTTTTAATGCCGCTCTTCTGCGGGCCGCATTGGTTTCTCCTTTGAGGGTGTCATCTTCCAGAATTTTTATAATACTGTCAATGGTCGCTTTGAGCTGGTCCCGGGCCGGAGATGCTTCCACGTTTCCGACAACAAAAAACAATACAAAAAGTGTCACTAAAATGGGTCTGGCAATCAGATGGTGCATATCAGCTTTCTTTCATATTTTTTTCAGTTATGGCTTCAAAAGCCTGGTGTACATTTTCATGAATGGTGAACACATTGTCCAGTTTGGTTAAAGAAAGGGCATTGTATACAGTATCTCCAAGGCCGGCCAGAATAAATCGACGGTTCTGCTCTTTGCTCCACTGCAGCCCTTCCACCAGGGTGGCTATGCCGGAACTGTCCATAAAAGAAACATTGGTCAGGTCCACAACAACAGCGGTGATATCTTTTTTAAAAAACCTGGCCAGTGTATCTCTCAGGCTGGGGGAGGTATACATATCCACTTCTCCCTGCACCTGGACCAAAGCAGTATTTTTCTTTTCCGTGATTTTTATGTCAAACTGCATCGCCCATCTTCTAAGTATCAAAATATTTTTTTATTTATCAAAGAGATATTTATTGACCAATTCCTCTATGCTGATGGCAGATTCCGTGTCCATGAGCACATCATTGTCTGAGAGATACGCTTCAGACCAGCCTGGTGCCAGTTTGATGAACTTGTCACCGATGATACCCTTGGTCCGGACCGAAGCAATGGTATCATCGGAAATTTTGGTGCTGTTTCGAATCTCCATCAAAACCCGGGCCTCGTTTTCTTCCAGGCGGATCTGTTTGACTTTGCCCACCGGCACCCCTGCAATTTCCACGGACGCTCCGGGTTCAAGGCCTTCCACCGACCTGAAACTGGCTTCAACGGTATAGGTGTCAGCCCCGAACAGTGCAACCCCGCCCAGGTTAACGGAAAGATACACCAGACAGGCCATTCCCAGAACCATGAACACCCCCACCGAGATTTCTGTTTTTCTGCCGTACATGAATGATATTACAACCTATAGCAATAAAGATGTCAAGATATAATCCACGACCAGAATGGACAGGGATGTCACCACCACAGACCGGGTGGTTGCCTCACTCACCCCTTCGGTGGTGGGCCGGGCAGTGAATCCCATAAAACATGCGATCCAGGAGATCAGCAGGCCAAAGCACAAAGATTTGATTACCCCGCCGTAGATATCGGCAAAAGTGACCGCTGTGATCATTTTGCCGAAATATGCCCCCTCATTGATCCCGAGCAGCTGCACCCCCACCAGATATCCGCCCATGATGCCCACCACATCAAAAAAAGCGGTCAACAGCGGCAAAGAAATGATACCGGCCAGAATTTTCGGACTTATCACATATTTGACAGGTTCAATGGCCATCATTTCCAGGGCCGGGAACTGATCGGTTATTTTCATGATACCGATTTCTGCGGCTATGGCAGATCCGGCCCTTCCAGTCACCATAAGGGCACACAAAACAGGTCCCAGCTCCCGGATTATGGAAAGGGCCACAGCAGACCCTAAAAGGGCCTGGGCCCCGAACTGGGTCAGGGTATGGTAGCCTTGCAGCGCCAGCACCATCCCTGTGAACAGGGCGGTGACAAATACGATCAAAAATGATTTTGATCCAATAAATTCGATTTCCTCAAGTAACCGTGAGATCCGAAACGGCCGCTGGAAAGCCTGAAAAACCGCAAGAAATAAAAACACCCCGCTTCTGCCCACAACCTGTACCCAGGACAGTGCAGCCCGGCCCATGAAAGCAACCATATCAAGGTTCACAGCATTTTTCCTGTTGTTTTATCATTGTCGGTCAAAAGCGCGTCAATATAACTGGTGTCAGAGCGGGTAAAAGCAATGGGGCCTTCAGGGGACCCAGTGATAAACTGCACCACCCGCTCATCAGTACTGTTCTGAATCTGTGCCACGGTTCCCTGGGCAATGATGTCTCCGTAATAGAGAATAATGATTTTATCGGCAATTTTGAAACTGGATGCAATATCATGGGATACCACCACCGAGGTAATGCCCAGCTTGGCGTTCATATCCTTGATCAGTTTGCCGATCACGCCGGTGGAAATAGGATCCAGGCCGGAGGTGGGTTCATCATAAAAAATCACCTTGGGATCCATGACAATGGCCCGGGCCAGTCCCACCCGTTTCATCATCCCCCCGGACAGCTGGGACGGCATCAGGTGCTCAGTTCCCCGCAGACCCACCATTTCAAGTTTCATGGTAACGATATTCTTAATGACGTTGTCTGCGATTCTGGTGTGTTCACGCAGGGGAAACGCTATGTTTTCATAAATGTCCAGGTAATTGAACAGGGCAGATCCCTGGAAGAGCATGCCCATTTTCTTTCTCTTCTCATACAGCGTCTTTTTGGTGGCACGCGTCAGGTCCATGCCGTCAAAGAACACCGATCCACTGTCCGGTTTTTCAAGGCCGGTTATCTGGCGCAACAGCGTGCTTTTACCGGACCCGCTTCCCCCGAGGATCACTGTCACCTTTTTTTCTTCGAACCGGCAGCTCACGTTGTTGCAGGCAACGATTTTGCCATAGGTTTTGACAAGGTTTTCAACACGTATCATAGGGCATAAATAGCGTACCGGTTTTGGGGTGTCAACGATAATCCGCCGGCAGGTGTCCAATTGTCCATGCCGGGATGCGATTGACAAACAGGATCAGGGTGGATATACATTTACAAAAAGGCAAAGAAATCCGCTGATCCGGTCAGGTTTTCAGATCAGCCTAGATACAGGGCAGCCCATGACAGATACCATAGCCACAAACCCTGAACACCTTATCCTGAGCATTCCCTCCCATCCAAAATATCTGCAGCTGGCACGGGGGATGGTGAAAAAGATTGCCGCCGGCAACAAACTGTCCAGTCACGACACGGAACATATCATTCTGGCTGTTGCCGAAGCATGCGCCAATATCATCAAACACGGCTACATGAACCAGCCCGACGGCAGAATAAACCTTTACCTGGAAATTGTGCCGGAAAAACTGAGTATCACCATTGAAGATTTTGGCCGCCAATGGGACCCTGCCACCCTGGAACCCCGGGATCTGGATGACATCAGACCCGGCGGGATGGGCATCCATCTCATGACCTGTACAATGGATTGTGTGGAGTTTGACTGTTCGGGCAAAAATAGAAACCAGTTGAGAATGGTCAAACAGCTTGGGGGGTAATACAAACCCATGACCCAGATATTTCGGGTCATGGATCGGATTATGTTCACAGGCTATGCATTTTTCTGTGCCAGAATATTCTGAATCACTGCCCGGGAAAACGGTGGGGAAATATTTTTTGTTTTACCGGCATTGGGCTTCTGGCTGGGTTTGTGGCTGGATCCGCTGAAAGAAGTTATGCTTTTG
>JAABRW010000274.1 GCA_011390695.1 Desulfotignum sp. | reverse complement strand
CGTTCAGGAAAGGCCAGGGCCAGGGTGATTCCGGCTTTTTCCGGATCAATGGCTGTCTGTTTGATGTGCATCCGCCTGGCCAGGCGCAGGACGCTTGCGAGGATATTTTTTGCCTGACTTTGGTGTATGTTCTGATCCTGGTGCACCTGCCGGTCATGGTATGCATCCTGGTCCCGGCTTTGCCCTGCCCTGGCGGCTTTATTCTTCTTTTTACACATCACAGCCAGTATTTCCAGGCGCACCCGGATATCCGGGTCATGGGACCTGCCGGTCATCATATCTTTTTCCTCCAGCACCACTGCCAGGCAGCAGGCCAGAAACCCATTGCCCTGCCGTTCTGCCTCCAGAATCATATGGGCCAGCCGGGGGTGTATGCCTGATCCGGCGACAGCCCGGCCATGGGGGGTGATGCTGCCCTGGTCATCCAGGGCACCCAGAAGGTACAAAAGATCCCGGGCCGCGGAAAACTTTTCCTGGGGCGGCGGATCCAGCCATGTGAGATCTTCCGGGTGCCGGGCTCCCCACAGGGCCAGTTCCAGGGCAACCCCGGCAAGGTCCTGTTCCAGGATTTCCGGCCGGCTATAGGGAACCAGACCTTTGTGCACATGTTCCGACCAGATGCGGAAGCACACCCCCGGCCCGGTGCGGCCGGCCCTGCCCCGGCGCTGGTCTGCCGATGCCCGGGACACAGGCAGGGTCTGCAGACGGGTAAGTCCTGTGCCCGGAAAAAACCGGGGTTTGCGCATCAATCCCGAATCCACCACAATGCTGATCCCTTCAATGGTCAGGGAGGTTTCTGCAATGGCTGTGGCCAACACCACCTTACGCATCCCGTTTTTTGACGGCGCCAGAGCAGCCCATTGTTTTTCAAAGGACAGAAGACCGGACAAAGCAAACACCTGCACACAGGGGCTGGTTTTTCCCGCCAGAAGCCGGGCTGTCTGGCGGATTTCAGCCGCACCGGGCAAAAACACCAGGATATCTCCGGAATGCGCTGACAAGGCCGTCAGTACAGCGGCGGCGCAGCCTGCCAGCACCTGGCCGAACCGGCCGGGTCCAGACCGGCCGGAAGCCGGGGGAAGGTACACTGTCTTAACCGGCCACTGCCGCCCCCGGGAAACAATCACCTGGACCGGGTCCAAAAGCGCAGCCAGGGAAGTGGTATCCATGGTGGCGGACATGACCAGAATCCGCAGGTCCGGCCGCAGCACTTCTGCCGACTCCAGGCACAGGGCCAGCCCCAGATCGCTGTGGATATGGCGTTCATGAAATTCATCAAAAATCACCAGCCCCACCTCTTCCAGGGCTGGATCATTCTGAATCATCCTGGTGAGGATGGCTTCTGTGACCACTTCGATACGGGTGGCAGGACCGACTTTTGTTTCCATGCGGATCCGGTACCCCACGGTCTGTCCCACAGGTTCTTGGTGCAAATTGGCCATGAAATGTGCACAGGCCCGGGCTGCCAGCCGCCGGGGTTCGAGCATGAGAATTTTTTTGCCTGCCAGCCATGCCTGGTCCACAAGGGCCGGAGGCACCCGGGTGGTTTTGCCGGAACCGGGCGGTGCCTGGAGAATGGCCCTGCCGGTGTGCGCCAGGGCGTTGATGATCCGGGGCAATACTGCAGCTACCGGCAGATCCGGCAGGAGATCAGGCATATTGGATTTTTGCCCTGTATGGGAAAAGAAATGTGATTGTCTGTTGTCCTTCATTAATTTTTGGGGTAATACACGGGGTAATGAATTTCACTTACAACAGGAGCCACAACCATGACATCCCAATTAAAACAAATTGTCATTCCCAAGGAAAAAGCGGTTTTCTGGCTGGACAAAAACGGCATCTGGCAAAACAAACATGGAAAATTCGAGCATCCCAAAATCATCTCATACTTTCACAAATCCATCCGCAAAGATGACCAGGGGTACCATGTTTTTCAAATACGGGACCAGTGTGAAGAAAAAGTATACTTTCCTTATGAGGACACGGCCTTGTTCGTTTTTGACATGAAGGGCTCCCGCACCCTGGTTCTCAACACCACAGAAACCATCTCCCTGGATCCATCACAGCTGTTCACACGCAATGACAATCTGTATATCCAGACCCCTGAGCACTGCATCAAATTCGGCCAGCGGGCATTGATGAAACTGTCCAGAATGCTTTTGGAAAAAGAAGAGCGCCTGTTTCTGGTACTGGACGGTACTGCCCATGAAATCCAACATAAACCGGATTAGCAGTCCACCCCAGGGTTGCTACCCGCTAAAAGCTAACAGCTAACAGCTAAAAGCTAACAGCTAACAGCTAATTAATGACACTCCACACAACTGACAGGCCCGGCTGCCGGCAGATCTTCTTCACTGGTGATTCCCGCTTTTTCAAATGATGTGCGCTCTTTTTGCAGCTCCCGATGGCAGGGCAGACAGGTATTGTGATACGCTGCCAGATAATAGTACACATTGGCGGGATCCTTGATGTCTCTGGTGGAGGGATCCGGTTCCAGCTGGTCATGGCACCCTTCAGCTGCACAGCCCTGGACCTCATCTTCTCCATACCATTCATGGTGGCATAACTGGCAGGCATAGTCAAAATGGGCCCCATGGGGAAAATCCACTGCTGCCCGTTCGGCATCCACCCCTTCAGGCGCCTCTATGGTCAGGGTGCCCAGGGGAACAGGCAGCATCTCCAGATCATTTACCGGTTCTGCATGGGGCTCGGGATGGCAGCCTTCACAGGCAATGGGTCCGGTGTATATTCTTTTACTGCCGGCGGCTTTCTGGTTTTTTTCTTCCTGCCGGTGGCAGTCTATGCAGACCTGATGATAGGCGCCTGCCAGAGATTTAACCCGTTTTTCCCCCAAAGGTGTGGTACCGGGGGGCTTTGCCCACAGGTTTTCATGGCACCCGGCTGCTGCACAGCTTTGTACCGGACCGGCCTTATCCCATTCATGGTGACAGTCTTTACAGGCGTATCCAAAATGCAGTGAATGGGGAAACACAACCGGTGAGAGCTGCGGTTCGCGTTCAGCATCCGGGGGGGCGGTTATGGTCATGGTACCGGTGGGGAGCATCAGCTGTTCAGGGTCTTTATCAGCCATTACCAGGTGCTGACCCAAAATTACCATCAACACTGCAATGCAGCAAACCAAACGCGCATATGATTTCATCGTGTTCCTCCAGTCTATAATATTCATCAGGATATTTTTACCGCCTTTAATGCCCAGCCGGGTATGTGCTCTTTTTATCTGTCACATGATCTATATAAATTGTTGGCAACAAAATCAATATGTAATCCCCTGTTTTTTTGTCCGGCAGCACAAAAACCGGCATTTTTTACATTTTTCTGTGCACAATACCGGTCATGAGACATCCCGGGGGGGGCTTGGTCATAAATTTGAGGCATTTCATGTGAAAGCCGTCAGCCGTCAGCCATCAGCCATCAGTATTCAGCTAACAGCTAACAGCTAAAAGCTAAAAGCTTTCAATGT
>JAABRW010000273.1 GCA_011390695.1 Desulfotignum sp. | reverse complement strand
GCCCTGTCATTTCCGCCCTTTCCCAACGCTCTGGTGATCTTCGGCCGGGGCTACAGCCTGTCGGTTCTGTCCGAAGCCCGGTGGTTGACGAACAAACCGGTCTGGTACTGGGGGGATCTGGACACCCACGGGTTTGCCATGATCGACATGATCCGGCATTATTTTCCCAAAACCCGCTCTTTTCTCATGGATGAGGCCACCCTGCTCTCCCACCAGCCCCTGTGGGGCACCGAACCCTCCCCGGTCAACCGGGACCTGGCGCTGCTCACCCCGGATGAAGCCCTTGTCTATGATGCCCTGCGATACCATACACATGCCCTGAACCTGCGCCTGGAACAGGAACGGATCTCGTTTACCTTGGTGCGCCGGGCCGTGAATAATATATTGACTTGATTCACTCCTGGCTCCTGGAGGCGGATGTTTCACCAGGCGATACTTATTCATGGTTTTTTGAACACACTGCCCCGATAGAAAGCCAACCGTTCCGCCATGGGGATAAAGGGCTTGACAATCTCTTTTCTTTCAGCAGATGTCAGCTGCACCTGCTGTCTGCCGGCATTGGCCAGTTCTCTGACCTCAGCAGGTGTACTGCACCCGGCAATGGCCAGTGTAATGTCACAGGACAGGGCGAACCTGACCAGAAGCTCTGCCGTGATACCTGCATCCTTTGCAATATAGTGTTTGCCGCCAAGCACTTTCATTCCGATGACCGCGATCCCTTTTTTACGGGCCGCCTCCAGGGTGTGGGTCAGGAAGCCGCCGATGATCTCCTCCACCGGATTGACCGGCATCAGTACCGCATCCACCGGCCACATCTTCACAGCCTGGGTGAGTATTTCCGGATCATGATGGCCGGTTACGCCGATATGCCGAACCAGCCCCAGGTCCTTTGCTTCCAGAAATGCTTCCAGGGCCCCGCCTTTTTCTGAAATCAGATCAAGATCTTTTTCATCCCGGACATCATGGATCTGCCACAGATCAAGGTAGCTGGTGTTCAGACGGTCCAGGGTCTGGCGCAGTTCCGCCAGGGCCCCCTGCCGGGTCCTGTCTGCTGATTTGCTGGTGTGGAAGATTGATTCGCGTTCATCCTGGTGGTTCTTCCAGAATGTGCCGTAGTAGATTTCACTGTCCATGTAGACACGGGCGGAATCATAATAGGTAACCCCCTGATTCACAGCTTCTGTGATAACCGCAAGCGCTTGTTCGCTCTTTCCAGTGGTCCGCAGTATACCTTCTCCGCCGAGCCCCACCCGGGTGATTTTTTTGTCTGAATTCGGGAAAACATCCTGACCAATCAAGGTGATTTCTTTATTTGGATTATCCATATATGCAATGCCCTTTGAATCATTTATATTTTTCGACTTGATTGAAAAGCCGGGAAACATACAGCCAGTTTACCAAAATTAATCCGTTTTTCCTGTTTTTCAAGCAATGGCATTTCAATGCCCTGGTTTTGTTCTTCAGTTGAAGCGATATCTTTATCCTGCCACAAGGGACCCTCACCTTGTCTTTTTTTGCTGCTTGTTTGTCATTGCAGACACTGCTTTTTTCTGAGATGATCAGTTTCAGATATCAGCGCAAAATCAGAAAACCATTATTTAAGATAAGATCATGGCCAAAAAATCCAATGGGAGAACTCAAGATGCGGTTGGTCCAGATTCTATTTGAAGGTGCCCAGATACTCGACATAACCGGGCCCCTTGAGGTTTTTTCCCAGGCCAACTGGATTTTATCGGAAGAGGATGCAGCACCTGAACCGATGTATGACATCATCACGGTTTCCGAAAAAAAAGGTCCTGTCACCATGTCATCCGGGCTTCAACTGGTGGCGGATTATTCTTTTGATGATTATCCCCAGGCAATTAATAACCAGCCTGTAAATACCTTATTGATTTGCGGCGGTGCTGGGGTATATGAGGCGTGCAGAAACCGGTCCTTAATCCGCTTTGTGAGACAGGAAGGGAAAAAAGCCCAGCGGCTGATATCCATTTGTACCGGTGTTTTTATTCTTGCTGAGGCAGGATTTTTGTCGGGGAAAATGGTCACCACCCATTGGTCTGCCAATCGCGAACTGTCAGAAAAATACCCGCAAATCCGGTTGGATTCTGATAAGATTTTTGTTAATGACGGCAATATTTTTTCTTCAGCCGGTGTAACCGCGGGTATAGATCTGGCACTATATCTTGTTGAAAAGGACTGTGGCAGACAGGTTGCCCTCAATATCGCAAAAAATCTGGTAATATTCATGAAACGGCAAGGCGGCCAGTCACAATTCAGCACCAGCCTGGCCCGGCAATATGCAACCGGAGGAAAACTGGATGAACTGTTTGACTGGATCAGGGTGAACCATTCAAAAAAAATTTGCCTCCAGGATTTGGCTGAATATGCCGGTATGAGTGAACGCAATCTTTCAAGGACCTTTAACAGGGAAATTAAAATGTCGCCGGGTAAGTATATCGAAAGAACACGGGTGGAAATCGCTGCCCAGCTTCTTGAAAACAACAAGCTGGGGCTCAAGCAGATCGCAGCGGAATCTGGATTTGGCAGTGAAGAAAAAATGAGAAGGGCATTTAAGCGGCAGCTCAACGTGCTGCCCAAAGAATATCGAAACCGTTTCGGATGGTGAAAACAAATTATGCACGGATATTATCATAAAAAACTTCGGATCAATCTGGATTGTGAAAAAATAAAAACAGACACAATACCGGATGCATTACTGGACCGGTTTATCGGGGGCAGCGGACTGGCAGCCAAAATATTGTATGACCATCAAGATGCTGACCTGTCAGCCCCTTTTTCCACCCGAAACCCTTTGATATTTGCAACCGGGCCTTTTACCGGATCAACAATTCCCTGTTCCGGGCGCCATGCTGTTGTGGGACAATCCCCACTGACAGGTATTTTTGGTGAAAGTGATGTGGGTGGCCGTTTCGGAACCGCCTTGAAAAAGACCGGCCATGACCTTATTGAAATCGTCGGAAAAGCCAGGTACCCTGTGTATATTTTTATCTCTGATACCTTTGTAAGCATTGAACGTGCCGACACACTCTGGGGAGAAGACACCTACCGGACCTGTGAATTGCTGACAGATATGCACGGGAAAGACACAAAAATTGCCTGTATTGGCCCGGCTGGTGAAAAAATGGTGCCGCTGGCCTGTATCATGCACGACGGACGGCATGCCAGAGCGGCCGGCAGATGCGGTCTGGGCAGCCTCATGGGGTCAAAAAACCTGAAGGCCATTGCAGTGAAAGGCAGCAGACAACTGCCGGTTTCAGATGCGGCCGGATTGTCTGTTCAGGTGCGCAGCATGGTAAAACGTATCAAAGATTCTTCAGCGTATCTGCGGCAGTACGGCACTGCCGGCGGACTGATGTGCCTGGAAGCTTCCGGTGATCTGCCGGTAAAAAATTTTAGACGGGGCGGGTTTGTCAATGGAGAAAAACTGACCGGTGAGCTTCTGGCGGAAACCTTTCTGAGCGGCAGGTT
>JAABRW010000272.1 GCA_011390695.1 Desulfotignum sp. | reverse complement strand
TCCCTATTGTGGTGTGGGATGTCAGCAGCTGCTCCATATCCAGGACAATACCATCATGAAAATCACCGGTGTTGAAGATGCAGAACCCAATCTGGGCCGGCTGTGCGTCAAGGGCAGGTATGGATTTGATTTTGTAGGCTCCCCTGACCGGCTGACCACCCCGTTGATCAAAAAAGAGGGCAAACAGGTACCGGCCTCCTGGGATGAAGCCCTGGATCTTGCTGCCAAAAAATTTGCCGAGATCCGGGACCGGCACGGGGCTGATACCATGGGGGTGCTCACCTCTGCCCGGACAACCAATGAAGACAATTATATTGCCCAGAAATTCACCCGGGCGGTGCTCAAGACAAACAATATCGACCATTGTGCGCGACTGTGACACAGCTCCACCGTAGCCGGTCTGGCTGCAGCATTTGGAAGTGGTGCCATGACAAACACCATCGCTGATCTTGAAACCTCGGACCTGATCCTGGTGACCGGGTCCAATACAACGGAAAACCATCCGGTTTTGTCCACTTTCATAAAACGGGCTGCCTTGAAAGGCAAAAAACTCTATGTGGTTGATCCAAGGCGGGTGAAACTTGTGGATCTTGCCGAAAAATGGCTGCGGCCCAATCCCGGAACCGATATCGCCTGGATAAACGGGCTGATGCATGTGATCATCAAAGAAGATCTCCATGACAAGGCATTTATTGAAGAACGCACGGAAAACTTTGAAGCCTTAAAAGAGGTGGTGGCATCCTATACCCCTGAGCATGTGGCAGAAATTA
The DNA here is from genome assembly GCA_011390695.1 of Desulfotignum sp. Next base: position 2,725 of record JAABRW010000272.1, on the reverse strand, counting down.
CCGGGATTGCTGCAGAAGACATCATTGCACTTGCCCGGGCATTTGCCCAGGCACCCGCAGCTGCCATCTGCTACTGCATGGGCATCACCCAGCACACCTGCGGCACCGACAATGTCAAATCTCTGGCCAATTTGTCCATGCTCTGCGGCCACCTGGGCAAACCCGGCGGCGGGGTCAATCCGCTGCGGGGCCAGAACAATGTCCAGGGGGCCTGCGACATGGGCGGGCTTCCCAATGTGTTCCCCGCCTATCAGGCGGTAACCAGTGACGCGGCCAGACAAAGCTATGAAAAAGCCTGGAACGTGACCGGCATGTCAGCACAACCAGGCATCCCCGTGACTGAAATGATTGAAAAAGCCCATGCAGGTGAATTCAAATCCATGTATGTCATCGGGGAAAATCCCATGGTAACGGATCCGGATCTGAATCATGCCAAAAAAGCCCTGGCCAACCTGGAATTTCTGGTGGTCCAGGACATTTTTGAAACAGAAACCACTGCCATGGCAGATGTGGTATTTCCCTCCTTTTGCTGGGCGGAAAAAGACGGTACTTTTTCCAATACCGAGCGCAGGGTCCAGCGGGTGAGAAAGGCGGTAAATGCGCCGGAAGGTGTCCGCCCGGACTGGGAGATCATCTGTGAAATCGCCCGGCGCATGGGGTATGACATGCAGTATGAAAACAGCCATGAAATTTACAAGGAAATCTGTTCAGTCACCCCGTCCTACAAGGGTATCACCTGGGAGCGCATCGATAAGGTCGGTATTCACTGGCCCTGCCCGGATGAAAGCCACCCCGGCACCCCGATTCTGCATACCACCCAGTTCACCAGGGGAAAAGGGCTGTTCCATGCCATTGAACACCAGCCCCCGGCAGAGCAGGTAAGCGATGACTATCCTTTTGTTCTGACCACCGGACGGGTGTTGTACCATTACCATTCCCGCACCATGACCAAGCGTACGGAAGGGCTCAATGAGATGTCTCCGGAATGTTTTGTGGAAATATCGAAAACTGATGCCAAAAAACTGGGTCTGGACACAGGGGCGCTTGTCAATGTGTCATCCCGGCGCGGGAAAATCAGTGCCAAACTGCAGGTTTCCCATAAGGCAGTGGAGGGAACTGTTTTCATACCCTTTCATTTTGCCAAAGCAGCAGCCAATAAGCTGACCAATGCCAAACTGGACCCCACAGCCAAAATTCCGGAACTCAAGGTATGCGCCATCAACATTGAACCGGCGGCATAAACTGAAAGTCTGTTGGTCTGAAACAAACACAATGATATAAAAAAACCAGCGTTTCCGACACCATAGTGTGTCAGGAACGCTGGTTTTTTTTCAGGGTTATGTGGTTTCCATCTTTTCAGGTACAGCTGCTTTGATTCGGGGCGATACACAATCCACAGCCCTGAATTTTTTGGGACACTTTTCCATGCAGACCCCGCACTGGATGCACAGGGACTGATCAATCACATGCACCTGCTTCTTTTCTCCGGTAATGGCACTCACCGGGCAGTGTTTGGCACATATGCCGCATCCTTTGCAGCGGTCTTCACTGATGACAAAGGAGATCAACGCCTTGCACACTTTTGCCGGGCAGCGTTTTTCAAAGATATGGGCTTCAAATTCTTCTTTGAAATACCGCAGGGTGGTCAGGACCGGATTGGCGGCCGTCTGTCCCAAACCGCAGATAGAAGCGGCATGGATGGCAATGCTCAGTTCATACAGAAGATCCAGATCCTCTTTTCTTCCCTTGCCGGCACAGATGTCCTCCAGTATTTCCAGCAGTTGTTTGGTACCCAGCCGGCAGGGCACACACTGGCCGCAGGACTCGATCACCGTGAAATCCAGAAAATACCGGGCCACATCCACCATGCAGGTTCTTTCATCCATGATAACCATGCCGCCGGAACCCATGATAGCCCCGGCTTCATCCAGAGAGTCGAAATCGATGGGGAGGTCCAGCAAAGATTCAGGCAGGCATCCCCCTGAAGGACCACCGGTCTGGACTGCTTTGAATTTCTCACCGTCCGGGATACCCCCCCCCAGATTAAAGATAATTTCACGGAAGGTCGTTCCCATGGGGACCTCGATCAATCCGCTGTTGGTGATATTGCCGGTCAGGGCGAAAACCGCTGTACCCGAGCTGGTTTCCGTACCGATGGCCTTGAACCAGTCCGCGCCTTTGCGTATGATATCAGGCACATAGGCAAATGATTTCACATTGTTGAGAACGGTGGGCTTGTCCCACAGGCCGATCTCCGTGGTCCTGGGTCTGGGAGCCACCCGGGGCATCCCCCGTTTGCCTTCAATGGACAGGGTGAGGGCTGTGGATTCACCGCAGACAAATGCACCGGCCCCCTGGAATATTTTCAAATCAAAATTGAATCCCGTTCCCATGATGTTGTCACCCAGGAGCTGGGACTGTCTGGCCTGGTCAATGGCTTTTTGCAGCCGTTTAACAGCCAGGGGGTATTCCGCTCTCACATAGATATAGCCATAACTGGCCCCGACACTGTAGGCGGCGATGGTCATGCCCTCTATCACCGCAAAGGGATCGCCTTCCAGTACAGACCGGTCCATGAAGGCCCCCGGGTCCCCCTCATCTCCGTTGCACACTATATACTTGGGGCTGCCGGTGGCCTGAAGGCAGCCCTGCCATTTTCTGCCGGCGGGAAAACCGGCCCCGCCCCGCCCCCGCAGGCCGGACGCGGTGACAATGTCGATAACCT
>JAABRW010000271.1 GCA_011390695.1 Desulfotignum sp. | reverse complement strand
GCTGGAAGCCATGAGTTACGGCCTGTCCGTGCTGGTGTCCGACATTCCGGCCAACCTGGAGGTGGGCCTGGCCAGGGAACGGTATTTCACCTGCGGGGATGTGAACGATCTGAAAGAAAAAATTCAGTTTCATCTTGACAACCCCATGGACATGACGGAAACATCCAGGTACCGGACCTGGATTCAGCAGAAATATAACTGGGAAAGAATTGCGGAGCAGACGGTGAAGGTGTATGAAGAGGCTTTGAGGTGATGGGGGTGGGGGCAAGCCTGACCCCTTGGACGTGGGATAGGGAACTGGAGATTGTGCGGAGCTGTGCGGGACTGGCGGTGGGGGATAGTTTTGTCCGGGATCTGAAAGCGGGCATAGAAAATGGTCCGGTGGAGTGGCCAAAGTTGCTGGAGCTGGCAGGGCAGCATGGATTGTCCGGGTTTGTATACAAGGCGCTGGCAAACCATGGCAAAGATCTGGTGCCGGAGGCGGTTCTGGCGCAGCTGAAAAAAATGTATTTTCAGAACAGTACCCGGAACCTGTATCTGGGTGCTACGCTGCTGAAGATTCTGAACCTGTTTGCACAGCACCGCATCGATGTAGTGGGTTTCAAGGGGCCGGTACAGTCGGAGGTCCTGTTTCAGGATATCGGGATCAGGACTTTTTCCGATCTGGATATCCTGGTGAGAAAAGACCAGGCTGTAAAGGCAAGAAATCTATTGACGGACCAGGGGTTTTCAACAGATATCCATATCCCGGCATCCCAGGAAGAGACCTACCTGGAAAAGGAAAACTTTTTTCAGCTGACAGATGCCACAGGCAGGATCAACATCGATCTTCACTGGGAGATAACCGGCCGGTATAATCTTGTGCCCATATATTATCCCGGTGACCGGGACCTGGCTGACATGCAGCTGCTGGGAACCCGGATCAAGACCCTGAAACCGGAAGATATGCTGATTCATCTGTGTATTCACGGCACCAGCCACTGCTGGGAACGGCTGGAGATGATCTGTTCCGTGGCTGTGCTGGCCTCCGGCGGCATGATCCGGGACTGGACCCGGGTGTTCCTCCGGGCCAAGGCCCTGGGATGTTACCGCATGGTGCTGCTGGGACTGGGCCTGGCCCGGCACTGTTTTGCCGTTGATCTGCCCCCGGCGGTTGCCCGGGCTGTTGCACAGGATGTCCGCATGGAAAAGGTGTGCGGGTATATTCTGGACAGAATGACAAAAGGTGAAGTGGCGGTTTCAGAAAGCTTGAACTGGCGGTTTTCGCCAATACATTTTCAGGTGCGGGATTCCCGAAGGGATGGATTTAGATATTTTATTTATCTTTTTACAATGCCCACTGTCAAAGAATGGACATTGTATCCTTTACCGGCATGGCTCATACCTTTATACCGCATTATACGGCCCTTACGGCTGTTTTCAGCTTTTATCTTTGCATACAACCCTGACAGTTCATTTATCTCCTCTCTTTTTGCAAGATATAAGGAAATGATTGCAAAAAAACAGGACTGCGGTTCAGGCTTCTATTCTTTGTTTTTGGGATATGTTCCAGGCAGGTTGTTTGTAAAAATATTTTCAACCTGTGCAACGAAGATAAATAAATATTTCTATAATAAATACATTAATGCCGAACGATTAAACCGGTTCCATAAAAAAAATAAACACAAAATGTCCAGGCACTTTTATGTTATCGGCATGCCGGGAAAAATTCATTTTCTGGAGCCCTGCATTGATATGATCCATGATCATATCAATCTGTTTATCATTTTAAACGGTGTCACAAAAAACGAAAAAAAAACCATTGCCGTGAAATACCCGGAAATCCCCTTGTTCGAACTGAAGAGTTTGTTCAACAGGCCGATCTCCCACGGGGAGGTCATAAATCTGCTTCTGGAAGGGAATGAAACCAATTTCGGATTGATTGATCATGACCTTTATATTTTCAACAAAGACATATTTACACGGCTTGATTTTCAGGAAGATGAATATATAGCCGGCCCGTTCGCCCTTCATAACAAGAAAGCGGATATCACCTTTCCTGCAACTTTTTTTCTTTTCATAAACACGAAAATCGTAAAAAAGATCATGGCCAGATACAGGATCGGTGCCCAGATATATTCAAAAATCCCATCAAGGCTGCAGCCTGCACTAAAAAAAATGAATCTGGGATATGATAATTTTTTAAAGAATTATCTGCATTATTTCGATCCGTTCAACTTGATATTTGCCATGGCAGCATATGAAGGGTATAAGGCAAAGATATTAAAAATGCAAAAAGAAGACATGGTTCATCTTGGTGGAAAAACAACAGATGATCTGTTGCACCACCCCCGGAAAACACAGCAGCTCATTGGGTCGATCCAAAACAAGACCAAGAACAGCAGGAAATGATTCTTTTTACTGGGGAACACCATGCTTAAAGAACACGCATCATTAACCCTTGAAGTGCAGAAGATCCTGGATATTGTGATCACTGCGGGGTGTTTTGTTGCCGCCTATTTTATCAAGCGCAATCTGCCCGGGGAGGCACTTAGTAGTCTTTCCACCGATCCCAACTACTACATCATCCTGCTGCTGATCATCATTGCCTGGTATATCTCCTTTAAATGGATGGGCATGTATATGTCCTTTCGCCAGCAGCCGTTCTGGCAGTTTTTTGTGGTGGTGGTTAAATCATGTCTCATGGGCATGGTCCTGGTGAGCCTGGCCATGTACCTGATGCATATCAAGGGGGTGAGCCGGCTGCTCATGGGGATTTTCCTGATGCTGAACATCGGGGCGCTGACCCTGTTCAAATACATTGTTTACAAGGCCCTGGAAAGGGTGCGCCAAAGTGGGCTGAACACCCGGAATGTGCTGATTGTGGGCAGCGGAAGGCAGGCCCGGGAGGTGATTGCGGCGGTTGAGCAGCACAGGGGCACCGGGTACCAAATCCTGGGGTGTTTTGAGGTGGATGAAGAAAAAATGGGGCAGACAGTGGCGAACGGTCATAAGGTTATCGGTCTGGTCAAGGACCTGGAACCCTTTCTGCGGAACAATATTGTGGATGAACTGGTGTTTGCCATGCCCCTGCGGCTGATCGACAAAGGGGACCGGTACATGGTCCTGGCGGAAAGCATGGGCATCAAGGTCCGGATCATCCCGGACTGGGAGCTGCATTACCTGATGTACCGGCCGGACATTGCGACCATCCGGTTTGAGGAGTTTTTAGGGGTGTACAACATGTCCCTGCAGTCCACCCCACCCAATGAGGGGCAGCTGCTGATCAAGCAGGTGGTGGACGCGGCCGGGGCACTGGTGCTGATTGTCCTGCTGCTGCCGGTGCTTGCAGGCATTGCCGCGGGCATCAAGGTGTTTTCCAAAGGACCGGTGTTCTATACCCAGGAGCGGCTGGGGCTGAACGGGCGGCGGTTCCGGGTGATCAAATTCCGGACCATGGTGGAAAAAGCAGACGAGATGTTAAAAGAGCTGGCTGAGATGAACGAGGCGGACGGGCCGGCCTTC
>JAABRW010000281.1 GCA_011390695.1 Desulfotignum sp. | reverse complement strand
GCACAAGGATCTGGCCCCCATGAAGGAAAGCCTGGAAGAAAAAACAGAAACGTTCCGGGTGCTGGGGCGGTATTGATGAGGGGTGAGGTGTGAGGGGTGAGGTATGAGGTGTGAGGTATGAGGAAAAAGTAACGATCTCCCTTGCTCCTCACTCCTCATCCCTCACCCCTCCATCTGCTTGCAGATCTGCCGGCCGAACTCGGAGCAGGATACCTCTGTGGCACCCGGGATCTGCCGGGCCAGGTCATAGGTGACGGTTCTGGCGGCAATGGTCTTTTGCAGGGCATCATGGATCAGGTCCGCGGCCTCATGCCACCCCATGTGATCCAGCATCATGGCGCCTGACAGAATCAGGGATCCCGGGTTGACCTTGTCCTGGCCCGCATATTTGGGAGCGGTGCCGTGGGTGGCTTCAAACACGGCGCAGTCTGTTCCGATGTTGGCCCCCGGGGCCAGGCCCAGTCCGCCCACCATGGCAGCCAGCAGATCTGAAATATAGTCCCCGTTCAGGTTGGGGGCGGCAATGATGTCATACTCTTCCGGCCGCAGCAGCACCTGCTGAAACATGCTGTCGGCAATCCGGTCCTTGAGCAGGATTTTCCCTGGGGGGAGTTTTCCATTGAAATCTTTCCACAGCTGGTCTTCCAGAATCACGGTACCGGCAAAATCCTCTTTTCCCACTGCCAGGCCCCAGTTGAGAAATGCCCCTTCCGTGAATTTCATGATATTGCCCTTGTGCATGAGGGTGACGCTTTTGCGGTTGTTGTCCAGGGCATACTGGATGGCTTTGGTCACCAGACGTCTGGTGTTGGCTTCACTGATCGGTTTAATGCCGATGCCGGTGGTGTCCGGCGCCAGGGTCTTTCCGGTTTTGTTTTTGATAAAATCAATGATCTCTTTTGCATCCCCACTGCCGGACTGCCATTCAATACCTGCGTAAAGATCTTCGGTGTTTTCCCTGAAAATCACCATGTCAATGGCGTCAGGGTTGCTGCACGGGGAGGGCACCCCTTTTATATACCGGGCCGGCCGGATACAGGCGAACAGGTCCAGTTCCTGGCGGATGGCCACATTAAGAGAGCGCATGCCCTCACCCACCGGTGTTGTCATGGGGCCTTTGATGGCCACCCGGAATTTTTTGATCTGTTCCAGGGTGGTTTCGGGCAGCCATTCTCCGGTCTTCTGGAATCCGGTTTCTCCGGCAGGCAGTTCCCTGAAGTCGATGGTGCGCCGGCCGGCATATGCAGTATCAACTGCCATGTCAAGTACCGGTCGGGTGGCGTTCCAGATATCAGGACCTGTGCCGTCTCCGGGGATACACCCGATGACCGGCTGATCAGGTACGTTCAGAGAGTTGTCCGGGTTCACGGTGATAAGCTCTGCCATAGTACGCTTCCTTTTTTAATTTGGTGGTGGATGAAAACAGCAATCAGTCCTTGAATACCAGCTTGCCCCCGATGTAACCGGCCACACCCGCAGATGCCACCATAACAACATTGATGAAAATAAATGCCACGGCCAGAGAAGATGACAAAACATCAGGGTCCAGCAGGTACCAGACCAGGGAAATCACGCAGGCCCCGGTGGTCAGGGCGGCAGCCAGAATTTTGATTCTGAACAAAAACGTATCAGCCTGGTTGTATTTTTTCTGCCACACAAGAAAACCGCTGTGCAGTACCAGGGGCAGGGACAGGACCACAAAGACCAGGTTGATGAATGCGGCCGTTGCCAGCAGGGATGTGTCAGACACCCAGGCCAGGATAAACAGGACAACTGCAATCGGCAGAACCCCGTTCGGGGTATGCACCAGGATGGGGTGGGCATGGTGACGGATCATCAACTCTGTCATCCGCTGGTACAAGGTTCCGGGGGCGGACGGTGCTGTTGTTTGGGCTTTTGGGCCGGGTTCCCGGGTTCCGGTGCTGCTGCCGTTTTCCCCCCGGGCTGGCGTGTCAGGGGCGGAAGATTTTGTATCTGGTGCGGTCTTTGATGATCCGGCTTCAGGCGCAGTGCCATCCCGTGAATCAGGAACCTCAATTTCCACAAACTTGTCTCTGCCAGCCCCGCATACCGGGCATTTGTCCGGCGGGGTATCCCCTTTATGAACATAATTGCATACAGTACATTTCCAGGCTTTCATATATTTTCCTTATCAATATCAATTTTTTTTTTAAAAACTTGATTCCTCACCCCTCACCCCTCACTCCTCATTCCTCATTCCTCACTCCTCACCCCCTTTCCCCAATATCTGTGAATCGGCATTCATCCGGTCCGCAGTATTCTCCCACATAGGCGGCGCCGGGGCGGTACAAAGAGGGTTTGGGTGCGGCCATGGCAAACTGTTCTTCCATGATATGGGCGCACCAGCCGCTGACTCTGGACAGGGCAAAAATGGGGGAAAACAGGTCCATGGCAATACCCATGGCATAAAACAGGGATGCGGAATAAAAATCCACATTGCAGAAAATCTCTTTGTTTTTATGTTTTTTAAATGCCTGTTTGGCTTTTTTCTCCAGGGCTTTTGACAGCTCATACCAGTGGGTATCTCCGGCGATTTCTCCCATGCGCCGGCACATGGGGGCCAGAATAAGGGCCCGGGGGTCGTCCGTCTGGTAGACCGCATGGCCCAGGCCCATGATCAGGCCGCCGGAATCCAGGATTTTGTTGATATATGGTTCAATATTTTCCTCGGAATTGATTTCCATGAGCATTTTCATGACCCGCACATTGGCGCCCCCGTGCAACGGCCCGGAAAGACTGCCGATGGCTGCGGACACTGCCGCATAAATATGGGCTTTGGTGGAAGCCACCTGCCGGGCTGTAAAAGTGGAAGCGTTAAAGGAATGCTCTGCATGGAGCACCAGCCCTGTATCAAAAAAACCGGCCACTTCAGGATCGGGTTTTTCACCAGTGAGCATATACAGAAAATTGGCGGCATGGCCCAGGGTGTTGTCCGGCATCACCGGGGCTTTAAAACTGCGGATTCTGTCCCAGGCCGCAATGATGGTTGACAATCCGGCAATCAGGTTTTCGGCGCTGTAAAGGACATCTTCCATGTTTTCCCTGCCTGCGTTTCCATCGGTCTGGATCAGCATGGGGGCGGCTATCTGGATTACGTCCATGGGGTTCATCTTTTTGGGCAGGCTTTTCAAAAGGGGCAGCAGATTTTCAGGCAGCCGGCGTTTCTGCTTCAGGCTGGCATCAAAATTTGCCAGTTCCTCTTTTTTGGGCAGCCGCTCGTAAAGCAGAAGAAAGCAGGTCTCTTCAAAGGTTGCGTTTTCTGCAAGGTCCTCAATAAGATATCCGCGGTATATCAGTTTGCCTTCTTTGCCCCGGACATCACAGATTTTTGAACTTGCGACATCAATGCCGCGAAGACCTGTGTTTAAAACAGGGGTACACTCGTCATTCATGGCAATCTCCTTAAAGGCATTTAAAATATTTTTTCAGGGGGCCTTCTTTCCGGGACATATTCCACCAGGGCGCCATCGTTGTGCACTGCTTTGGAAACATAGAGTCCGCAGTAGCAGGCCCCGAATTCTTCAAGATCGGGTTCCCGGTACACACATGGGCAGATGATGTCCTTGTCCTTTTCCCTGTCTGCGCAGGCCAGGCGGCAGGGACAGGCCATGTAGCCATATCGGTCTTTGTTTAACAGCAATGATTCCAGCAATTCAAAAACCAGATCTTTGTCCTTGTTAAAATAAATGCCTTTGGCTTCCTGTGATTTTTTTAAAGCCTGATAAAGTTGTTCCTTTTTCATTATTTAATCCCCAGTGCGTCTTTGATTTCTTTTTCCTTGTACCCGACGATGACTGTATCATTGATTTTGATGGTGGGAAAAGAACACCTGGGATTCAACTCCTTGATATCAGAGATAATGGCTTTTCTTTCTTCACCTTCCAGGTCGTCCACTTCCACGTAGGTATATTCCACATTGCAGTCATTTAATAATTTTTTGGTGGATTTGCAATGGCTGCATGTGCTTAATGCATAAAGTATGGGTTTTTCCGTGGTCATTGGGGTCTCCTTAGTATATTTGGGTATCATGGCTTTGCCGTGTTTGTCTTTTATACAGTTTTGCATTTTTTATGCCGGTTTGGCAAGGAACAATTCACATTTTGACAGGGTATCCCTATGGGAACTGGCGTGATTTTTGCTTTTAAATCCGCCAGGGTAATGATACAAAATATATGTACACCAGCAATTATCATTCAGGGACATTCATGGAACATGAAACAACTATTTTTATCGGCGGCCCACGGGTCAGTGAATTCAGGTTTTTGAAACCGATCCTTATAAAAAGAGGCACAAGTGTCTCAGGGTGAAACGTATCAACGGTACAGATTGACAAAAGAATGGGATATACCCGTCACAAACACACCAAAAATTTTCAAGGAGGACACATGGGAACGGTATTGATTGTTTATGCAACCCGGTCTGAGGAGACCAAAGCCATTGCAGACATCATCGGCGAAGGCATCCGGATATCCGGTCATAATGCAGAAATCAAACGGGTCAGTGAAATCAAAAGCGAGGAAGATCTTAAAGGCTATGATGCCTGTATTTTCGGCTCTCCCACCTATCACGGGGAAATGATTACTTCAATGAAACAGCTGCTGTTCATGGCGGAACGGGCGGAGCTCTCGGGAAAACCCGGCGGTGCATTCGGTTCATACGGGTGGAGCGGCGAGGCAGCAGGCCGTATTTTTGATACCATGACCCATATTTTTAAAATGAACATGGTTTCTGACGGGCCGCTCATGCTCAAGGCAGCATGGGTGGGGGGCGGGATAAAAGCAGCCCAGGAATACGGGAAAAAGATCGCCGCCATGATATAGACAAATTCAGGTAAAGGAGGGGCCATGAAACCCCAGACAGTTATTGTCAGCTGCACCGGCTGTAATGCAAAGAACCGGGTGCCGCTGTCACGCATGAAAGATCACCCAAAGTGCGGCAAATGCGGCACACCTCTTTCCATGGAAGCCCCGGGAACGCCTGTTGTTGTGTCTGATGCCACCTTCGCCCGGGAAGTCATGGCTTCGGCCCTGCCTGTGCTGGTGGACTGCTGGGCACCCTGGTGCGGACCCTGCCGGGCGGTGGGACCGATCATGGATGCCCTGGCACAAAAATACCAGGGCCGTTTAAAGGTGGCCAAGTTGAATCTGGATGAAAATCCCGGCACAGGATCACGGTTCGCCATCACTTCTGTTCCCACCATGCTGCTGGTGAAAAACGGGATGGTGAAAGACACCCTGGTGGGGGCCCTGCCACAGGAACAGTTGGAAGCCGCCATTGCAAAAATTCTGTGAGCCGTAAGCCGCTCCTGCAGGCAATTGTCCCTGGCGCGGCGGTTTCTTTTTTTGGCATGATGTTTGCTTATAAATTTTATAGATAGTAATTGTGCATGTACAAAAGTGAATGTAAAAAAAAGTGGACCAGTCCGAAAGACAGGAAACCATGCCGGAAGAAAAGAAAAGACCAAACCAGGATAGAGAAAGCCATGGGCAGTCTGCAGGCAGCTTTTACGGAGCCCGGAAGTCCAGAAATGAAATATATTTCCAGATCGCCTCTGTATTCAGGGAGGTGAGTCAGGATGACACCCGGCTGGCAAAAGAGTGGATGCACCGGATTATAATGGACTCCTATCCAAAACAACCGGACAATGCTGACAAAATATTTGTAAACAGCAGAGAAATAAGATAATGTTACAACACTTGGCCCCTGTCTCTTTGCGGGCCAAAACAACGCGTATAATCCAACCCCAAACATAGAAAAGGAGTAGAAAATGGCAGAAAAAATGGGTATTTACAAGTGCGAAAAATGCGGCAATATCGTGCAGGTCCTTCATGGTGAGCAGCCCCCGGTAACCTGCTGCGGCAAACCCATGGAACGGCTGGTGGAAAACACTGTGGATGCAGCCCTGGAAAAACATGTGCCGGTAGTGGAAAAAATCGAAGGCGGATACAAGGTCAAGGTCGGCAGTGCACCGCACCCCATGACCAGTGAACATTATATCCAGTGGGTTGAGCTGACCAGTGAAGATAATATGTTTGTCCAGCGGCAGATGCTGACCCCGGACAGTGCACCAGAGGCCACTTTTAAAACCGATGCTGCCAAAGTGGTGGCCAGGGAATACTGCAACCTGCACGGCCTGTGGAAAGCCTGATACCCGTCATATAAACCTGTGTAAAAAAAGCCCCGGAGGCCAATATAAGGTCCCCGGGGCTTTTTGTTCTATCAGGCAAACTCCGTGAGCTTTCCCGCCAGCAGCTGGATATGGCGCATCTCTTCTCTGATGATATCCTGGATCCTGGATTTTCCCAGCTTTTCAGGCACCAGTTCCTTGATGCCCAGGTAAAAGGAAATGGAATCTTTTTCAGCAGCAATGGCTGTGGTCAGAATCCCTTTCATGCTGGGTTCGGGCTGGTCTTTCTGAAAAAATACCCGGGTGTCTGCCAGGGCCTTGAGATACCGGGTGTTTTCATCATCCGGATCAAACACTGTGGCTGCCGCTTCAGAACCTTCCAACTGTGCCTTCATGGCGGCAAAGGTTTTTTCATGGTCATCTTCCATGTCTGCCAGGGAAGTTAAAAATTGTTTGTGAATGTCCTGGTCCATCAGATTTGCAGCTCTCCTGTAGAACCGGGCCCCATTTTGTTCAATTTCAATGGCAATATCAAAAATATCCTTAGCTGTGAATTCATTGGCCATGCCTGCGTACCTCCCTGTTGGGGGTTTATTCCGACAATTTTTTCTTCAGGGTTTTCGCCAAAGTAACGCCCAGGTCAAAGCAGCGCTCCAGATCGGATGCATCCGGCACATACAGCACCTTGAGCCCGTCATCAACCATATCCCATTTCATTTCCTCAAACTCTTTGTTCAATATCTTGACTGCTTCGCCGCTCCAGCCGTAGGAACCAAAAGCCGCAGCAATTTTGTTCTGGGGCCGCAGGCCTTTGATATAGGTCATGACGTCGGCAATTACCGGAAAAATACCATTGTTGAGGGTAGGGGAGCCCACAGCCAATGCGCCGGCATCCAGCACCTCGGTCATGATGTCTGACCTGTGCCATTTCCGGGTGTTCATCAGCCGCACATGCACATCTTCCGACTCGATGCCGCTGGTGATGGCCCGGGCCATTCTGGCGGTGCTTTCCCACATGGAATCAAAAATCACCAATGCCTTTTTTGCAGGTTCCTGCCGGGACCAACGGTCATAGGCAGTGATGATTTTTCCAGGGTCTTTTCGCCAGATAATGCCGTGATCCGGACATATCATGCGGATATCGAGATTCATTTTGGCCACATCCGCCAGCAGGGCCTGTACCCGGGGAGAAAAATGCAGCAGGATGTTGGCATAATACTTGCGGGCATGGGGCATGATCTCCTCTCCGATTTCATCATCAAAGAATTGGTCCCCTGCATAGTGCTGGCCAAAGGCATCACTGGAAAACAAAATTTTCTCATCAGGCATATAGGTGAACATGGAATCCGGCCAGTGCAGCATCCGTGTCTCCAGAAAGGAAAATGTCCGGCTGCCCAGTGTGACTGTTTCTCCTGATCCCACCACCTGGTAGTTGTAGTCTTTTTTGTAGTGACTTTTCAGGTTTTTGGCCCCCATTTTGGAACAATAGAGCGGCTTGTCTTCTCCGATTTTGTGCATTACCAGGGGAATTGTTCCTGAATGGTCCATTTCCGTATGGTTGCTGATCACGGCATCGATTTTTTTCGGGTCCATGATGCGGCTGATATTGGCCAGCATCTCCTCTCCAAAACCTGATTTCACCGTGTCAATGAGAATATTTTTTTCTCCCTGCACCAGAAAGGCATTGTATGTGGTGCCTTCATAGGTGGAATACCCGTGAAAATCACGGATATCCCAGTCCCGGCACCCCACTGAATAAATCCCTTCTGCTATCTTAACGGGTCTAAACATGTAACCTCCGGTTAATCCACTTTTTCAAAATATTCCTGTTCCGCACCGCAAAGGGGGCAGACCCATGATTCAGGCAGATCTTCCCAGGCAGTACCCGGTTCTATACCATTATCCAGATCCCCTTCTTCAGGGTCATACACATATCCGCAAGGGCATTCCCATTTGTCCATTTTTACTCCTCCATTCATTTTTTTGATTTACATGTTTCATGTTGTTTTCCAGGCTGTCGGCCCGTTGCCAAAAACCATTAAACCGTATTACACAACATAGTTAATGCAAAGAGTATGCCGGAAAACAGAACATGGCAAATGATAAAAAAGGTTTTCACTTTGAAGACTATTATTATAATATACCCTGGGTAAAATCAATGATGATCTGGGAAAATACATGGTATGCAGGTATTTACAAAAAAGTCCGGAATAGATGTCCCGGTGGCGCAACTGTTTGACTGGCATGCCAGAGACGGTGCCATCATGCGGCTCACCCCTCCCTGGGCACCGCTCAGGCTCAAGTGGCGGCAGGGCAGCGGGATTGATAAAGGGGTACGGGTGGGGTTTGAGATGCGGGTGCTGGGTATTCCCATGGACTGGGAGGCGGAGCACATAGATTACCATGAAAACCGGCTTTTCAAGGACCGGCAGACAAAGGGTCCGTTTGCCAGATGGGAGCACACCCATCTTTTTTATCCTGACGGCCGGAACAGATCCATCATGGAAGATCAGGTGGCCTGGCAGCTGCCTATGGGATTTTTGTCCCGTCCCTTTTACGGCCATGTGCGCAAAGAACTGGGCAGGATATTTGACTACCGGCACCGGGTGCTGGCATATGATCTGACACACTATGCAGACAAGGTCAAGCGCCAGCGGATTCTGGTGTCAGGGGCATCCGGTACCATCGGCTCAATGCTGGTGCCGTTTCTGCGCACCTGCGGCCATGAGGTGATCCGCCTGGTGCGCCGCAGCAGTGATCTGGCACCGGATGAAATGTTCTGGGATCCCCACAAAGGCATTCTGGACATGGCCGCAGCCGGGCCTGTGGATGCTGTTATCAGCCTCAACGGCGTGGATATTTCCCGGGGAAAATGGACCGAAAAGCAAAAACAGAAGATCATTGACTCCCGGATACAGCCCACCAGGCTGCTGGTGGAAAAAATGGCTGCCATGGACCGCAGACCCTCTGTGTTTATTTCTTCATCTGCCATCGGGTATTACGGGGAAGGACAGGATGCGGTTCTCACCGAAGCATCTGCCATGGGCGATTCTTTTATTTCCCGGGTCTGCCACAAGTGGGAACAGGCCTCCTTACCGGCTGCAGATGCCGGTATCCGCACTGTACAGCTGCGCATCGGTGTGGTGCTCACCCCGGCCGGCGGTGCCCTGGCCCGTATGATGCCTGCATTCCTGTCCGGATGCGGGGCCCGGCTTGGTGCCGGATACCAGTACATGAGCTGGATCAGCATGGATGATACCCTGGGCGGCATTCTGCACATCCTGGATAACAAAGCAGTACAGGGCCCGGTTAACCTGACAGCACCCCATGCCGTTACCAACCGCAAGTTTACAAAAACCCTGGGCCAGGTGGTGTCCCGGCCGGCATTTTTTGTGATTCCCGGTTGGGCCGCAGCCCTGCTCTGGGGAGATATGGGCAAAGAAACTTTGATGACCAGTGCCCGGGTAGTGCCCGAAAAACTGCTGGACACCGGATTTGTATTTCAGCACGATACACTGGCACCTGCCCTCAGGCATCTGCTGGGCCGGTGAAAACCCTGACCTTTGGATAAAAACGGATTATTTTCATGACAGCACCTCTGAAATTTTTATTTTCTTTTTTAATGATAACAGCCCTGGTTTTCGGGTTTGTTCATATTTATTTTCCTTTGCAGAACTACAGTTTTGAGCGGCTGCACATCTTTTTGTTCAACCTGTGCACAGGGGGCTCCATTCTGCTGTATTATACCCAGGGACAAAAACAGGTGTCCAACACGGTAAAGCTTTTTTTTGCCGGTTCTTTGATTTATGCATTTTCCGCTTTTTTAAAACTGTATCCCGTGACCCTGGTAATCTCTTTTTTTTTGTGTCTTCTGGTGGAAAAAGTCCGGGTCGATGCGTTTTCCTGGTTTCCCAAAGAGTTTTTCCAAAAAAGTGTGTCTGTGTCACATAAATTTCATCAGGCATCTTTGCTGTGTCTGTCCATCGGCATCGGCATAGCTTCTGCGGTAATCTTGAACAATGAATATTTTCACTGGGTTTACATGGAAAAACTGGTGTTAAACACCTTTTTTCTGGGGTTTTCCTTTCCCTTGTCATTGATCACCTTGTCCCTTGTGTTTTCCATGCTCAAAAATATAGAAGGATCAGGGTATAAGGTGTTCATGGAGCTGTGCTTCTGGACCATCACCCTGGGGGTGATCATTTTTTTTGTGTTTATCCTGCTGGAGCGTTTCATCCCCCAGATTTTTGTGACATCCGCCCTGTTTGCCGCCGTTGTGGTGGTTTTTTATCTGTATTACACCTTTGCCAAGTCCATGCAGCAGAAAATGTTTCTGACCTCGGGCATCGGGTTTTTGATTGTCACCGCCATTACCGGGATCGCCTATATTTTTTTTCAAATGGCGGAAAGTTATGATCCGGAAAAGACCAGATGGCTTTTGCACCTGCATGTGTTCGCCTCTCTTTATGGCTGGAATCTTTGTGGTCTGGCCGTTATCTGCAGGTTTGACGATTTCCCCATCCATCTGCATTCCCCGACAGTGATTTTCATTCACTGGCTCACCGCCATTGTTCTGGCGCCTTTGGGGGTGTTTTACGGGTGGTTTGCCATTCTGGCCATTATAGGGTATGCTTTTATTACACTTGTTTTGTTTTTCAGCAGCAACCATACACAAAAGCTACCCTTATGAGCAGTAACCGGGAAAAAATAAAACGCTTTTTCAAGCAGTTCAAAACCAATGCAAAGGTATTGGTGATCATCAATGCAGATCCGGATGCCATAGCCTCTGCCATGGCAATAAAACGGCTGTTGTGGCGCAATGTATCAGAAGTGGCCATAGCCCGTTTCAACCGCATCAGCCGGCCGGACAATCTTACCTTGATCGAGCTCACAGATGCCGGGCTGGTGGACCTGGCATCATTGGACAAAACCTATTTTGACAACTTTGTCATTGTGGATTCCCAGCCGGATCATAATGCGGCCTTTGCCGGATTCACCTATGATGCCATCATTGATCACCATCCGGTGTCTGCTCCTGATGCGGCCTATACAGATATCAGACCCGATTACGGGGCCTGTTCCACCATCCTTACCGAATATCTCAAATCCTGGCACATCAAACCATCGGGAAAACTTGCGGCCGCTTTGATGATGGGCATTAAAACCGATACCGCTGATTTCACCCGCCAGGCTAGTTTAAAGGATATCCGGGCGTTTCAGCATCTGTATAAATTTGCAGACAACAACATCGTCACCAAAGTGGAGCGTGCTTTTTTAACAAACGAAGATCTGGATTTTTTAGGGGCTGCCATTAAAAAACGGCGGGTGGTCAACAACCGGGTTTTTTACCATGCCGGAAAAATTTCCAAACCGGATGAACTGGTGATGGTGGCCGACTTTTTTCTGTCCATTGCCGGGGTCAACTGGTCCGTTATTTCCGGGGTAATGGACCGCAAACTCATTATTATTCTCAGAAACGACGGCCTGCGCAAAGGTGCGGGAAATACTGCAAAGGAGGCATTTTCAAAATACGGTTCCG
>JAABRW010000269.1 GCA_011390695.1 Desulfotignum sp. | reverse complement strand
GAAAACCGGCAGCAATCGATTTTTCTGGATGATATTGAAAGGCGCCTTGCGTTGTTTGAAAGACAAAAAAAGAGACAACCGCCCAGACAGGCGCAGATACAGCTGGAAATGTTTTAAAGGAGAATGATATTTTACCTGTGAACGCCAGCCTGCCCGGTATCATAATGCATTGTTTTTCCAGCACAAACCGGTTTTACGTTGTCCGGTCCATGTGCAGGTACTGGCTGGCCTGCCTGTTTTTGACCGGGGTGTTCTGGTATATGCCTGAATGTGTCATCGCTGATATTTACAAGTATACAGATAAAGACGGGGTGGTGCATTTTACCAACACACCCACCACACCCGATTATGAACTGTATATCCGGGAACAGTCCAAGGACTCGGGCAGCTTCCCGGATACAGATGTGTATGATGACCTTATCCATAATGCCCAGCGCCTTTACGGGGTGCCCTTTGCCCTGATAAAGGCGGTGATACGGGTGGAGTCCGCGTTCAACCCCAGGGCGGTATCTGCCAAAGGTGCCAGAGGGCTTATGCAGATCATGCCGGAAAATGATGCATTCCTTTCCCTGTCTGATCCATTTGATCCTTCCCAGAATATCATGGCCGGCACCAGATACCTGAAACAGCTTCTGGACCGGTATCACCAGAAGCTGCCTTTGGCCCTGGCTGCCTATAATGCCGGTCCCACGGCCGTGGATAGGTACCAGCACATTCCGCCCTTCAAAGAAACCCGGGCCTATGTCCAGAAGGTGATGGCCCTGTATACCCGGTATAAAAAGGTTTAGGGCTTTTCTTCGGCCTGAACCTCTTTGATGAAGGCCAAAAGCCTGTCTTTCATATCAGGTCTTTCCAGGGCAAAGGCCAGGTTGGCCATCTGAAATCCCACTTTGTCTCCGCAGTCAAACCGGTTGCCGTGGAATTTGTACCCAAAAACAGGCTGTTCCTGGAGAAGGGTTTTCATGGCATCGGTGAGTTGAATTTCATTGCCAGCTCCAGGTTGTTTTTTGCCCAAAAGATCAAAAATTCTGGGCATGAGGATATACCGGCCTATAATGGCCAGATTGGAAGGGGCCTGGTCAGGGGTGGGCTTTTCCACCATATCATTGATCCGGTAAATGTCCTGCTCCACGGCAGTGGCATCCAGGATGCCGTATTTATCGGTCTGGTCTTTGGGCACTTCCATGACAGCAGCCATGGAGGCCCGGAGCCGGTCAAACTTATGTATCATTTCCGAAAGAACCGGTCTGTCGGTCTGGATCAGGTCATCTGCCAGCAGCACGGCAAACGGCTCATCACCCACGATATCCCGGGCGCACCAGATGGCATGTCCCAGGCCCAGGGGTTCGTGCTGTCGGGTATAGATAATGGTGCCGGTGGGAGGAACCAGTTCCCGGATCTGTTTGAGCAGGTCATCTTTTTTTTTGTTTTCCAGTGCATGCTCAATTTCATAGGACCGGTCAAAATGGTCTTCCAGGGCTTTTTTCCCCCGGCCCGTGACAAAGACGATCTGCTCGATCCCTGCCTGGAAAGCCTCTTCCACTGCATACTGGATCAAGGGCTTGTCCACCACAGGCAGCATCTCCTTTGCCATGGCTTTGGTGGCCGGGATAAACCGTGTTCCCAGGCCCGCCACGGGGAAAACCGCTTTTTTTATTTTCATACCCTCTCCTTTGGATGTAACGGGTTGACATTCAGCTGCGTGTGCCTCTCTTTTGTCTTAATGGGGATTTTTTGCTGTGTCAAACCTAATTTTGGGAATATTTTCCGTCCTGCAGGCAAAGCCCTGGAAGCGTGTGTGTATCCGGTTGACATTATTGTATTTTTTTTATAGTATCCAGGGCCTTTGATACACGCAATAAATTTTTATTTAAGGAAAAAAAATATGAATGACCATAAGATATCTGAAATTCCGCCTGAACAGATGGGCCCCAATTCCCGGTTCACCTTTCAATGCCACAAAGGGGTAAAATGTTTTACCGACTGCTGCAGGGGAATTGATATCATGCTCACTCCCTATGATATTCTGACCATGCGCCGTAAACTGGACCTGTCATCTGAAGAGTTTCTGGCGGTGTTTACCGAGCCCAGGATACTGGAAAAAGCGGACATGCCGGTGGTGACCCTGAAACTGCTGGATGATGAACGCAGGTCCTGCCCGTTTGTGGAAGACAAGGACGGGTGTGTTATCTATGAGGACCGTCCCACCACCTGCCGGTATTATCCCATCGGTGTGGGGGCCTTGAGCTATTCCGGAGAACAGGGGGATAAGGATGAATTCTTTTTCACGGTTAAAGAAGCCCACTGCCTGGGATTTGAGGAAGACAAAGAATGGACCGTGGCCCAATGGCGCCAGGATCAGGGCATTGACGAGCGGGATGCGGTTAACGAAGGGTGGATGGACCTTATGGTCCGGAAAAAATCTTTGCCCCCCAGCATGAAGCTGTCTGAAGAAAGCAAAAAGATGTTTTTCATGGTCTGCTATAATATTGATAAATTCAGAGATTTTGTCTTTAATTCATCCTTTTTGAAGCGGTATGAGATCCCGGCAGACAAGACAGAAGAGATCAAATCCGATGATGTCAAGCTGCTGCAGTTCGGGTTTGAATGGCTGAAGTCAGCGTTTTTTTATGCCGGGCAGGAAAAATTCCAGGTGAAAAAAAGCTAAAATTTTTTTGACGGCCCGGTTGATTGGGATCTGTTTCGGTATTCTTTTAAAACCAGTTTCGGGGCAAACCGGGGGTTGGAGATATACTGACCCATGTTTTTCATAAAGGTGTCCTTCAGAGTGTCAAGCACGGCAACTTTTTCATGGTCCATGATAAAGTTGCGCTCCAGGCGGTATTCATATATGACTTTTTCACCCAGGGTTTCCCGAATCTGTTCATAAGTGACATTGGTAAGCGGTTCATGTGTGAACAGCTCCGGTGTTATCTTTATCTCCATGGATGCCCGCATGATGACCACCCAGGCATCTGCGCTGATTTTCCGGGATTGATCGGAAATTACTATGGTCTGTTCGTTTTCCAGTCTGGTTTCTTTTATGATGGTGTCGGTCATTGCAGGTTTCTGATTGAATTCAGTGTATTTGGATTTATTCATAGTCGTACCACAGGCCTTCCTGGTGGACGGGGTTGGAAAGTCTGTCATCAATGTCTATGCCGAAAAACTCCTGGATGGGTGCAAATATTTCCGGATTGGCTGCCTGGACTTTCTGCATGGCAGCCACTACCCTATCCAGCCCCTGTCTGGTCATCCTGCCCAGGGGCCTGCGGCAGGGGCCTGCGGGCATGCCAAGCAGCTGCATCATGGTTTTCAGAGGAAGGGGGTTTCTGGCCCGGCAAAGGGCCGGTCCGAAAGAAGTTTCTTCGGTGGTGGTGACCACCACCAGATCCAGCAGGGGTTTCAGCGCTGTCTGAAGCTGCCGGGCCGCATCTGTTTTGCCCTGGTTGAGGAAAGACACCATCTGTTCCATGGATTTTGGCACGATATTGGACATGACAGAT
>JAABRW010000268.1 GCA_011390695.1 Desulfotignum sp. | reverse complement strand
TGCTGCATCGCCTTTGATGCGCTGGAAGAATATTATCCCGACGGTGTGAAAGAATTTCGGTTCATGATGGAAAAAACCGGGGTGGATATCCCCAGACAGGTTACCAAAGACCTGGATGATGCCCAGATGGATATCATGATCAATGTGGCCCTGGGATTGGCACCTTTGTGGGAAAACTGCCTGGGCAAAGACTGGAAAACCATCATGACAAGGGACAAAGCCCGGTCTTTGTTCCAGAAAATGTAAGGCACCTTCATGACCATTGCCATCATCCCCTCCCGGTTCGGCTCCAGCCGCCTGGCAGGGAAACCCCTTATGGCCATTGCCGGCAAATCCCTGATCCAGCGGGTGTATGAGCAGGCCCAAAAATCAACAACTGTCACCCAGACCTGGGTGGCCACGGATGACCAGCGCATTGTCCTAGCGGTGCAGGCATTTGGCGGCAACGCCATTATGACCTCGGATGCCTGCCGGTCCGGCACCGACCGGGTGGCTGAAACCGCCAATCTGCTCAAGCTGGATCCGGATGAGATCATCATCAATATCCAGGGGGACCAGCCAATATTTCATCCCGGATCTCTGAATGACCTGATTGCCCCGTTCGGGAAAGACACGGATACGATGATGACCACCCTGGCTTATAAAATCCAGGACCCAAGAGAAATAACCGATCCCAAAGATGTCAAGGTCACCTTTGATGTCCATGGGTCTGCTTTGTATTTTTCCCGGGCCCAGATCCCGTTTCCCCGGGAAAAGGATACTTTGGCTGATTTTTATAAACACCTGGGATTTTATGCCTATAAAAAGTCATTTCTGGATATTTTCGTATCTCTGCCCACAGGCCGGTGTGAAAATGTGGAAAAACTGGAACAACTGCGGGCACTGGAGTTCGGATATCCCATAAAGGTTGTGGTCACAGAATTTGACTCACCTGAAATCGATCTGCCCGAAGACATCAGGCGAATGGAGAAAAAACTGCTGCAAAGCAACATCCCATGAAATCCCATTACAAAATCGTACACACCACCTGTGGTACCGGCTGGGACGTTCTGGAAAAACGCATTTTCAATGAATCTGTGTGGATGGACAAAAACGGACACCAGGTGGTGATCGCAGCCCCGGAAGACTCCCCTTTGTTTCAGAAGGCAAAAAAGTACGGTTTCCGGGTCTATGCCATGTCTTTTACACCCAGGAGCCTGCTCAACACCTACCGGGAATTGAAACGTATTTTTCAAAATGAACAGCCCCATGTTCTCAATGCCCACGGCCATACAGATGCCAAAGTTGCCCTGCCTGCAGCCCAAAAAGCGGATGTACCCTGCAGGATACTGTCCTGTCATGACAGTGCCCGGGTCCGCAACTCCTGGTATAACCGCAGGATGTACAAAAAACTGAGCCATTATATTTTCACCACAACTGATTATGCAGCCCGGTATCTCCAGGCCCTGTTTCATCTCAAAAACACACAGGTGTTTTCCATTCCCAGCGGCATCCTGGCACCGGATACTCTGGCACCTAAAGAGGCAGCCCGGACAGACCTGGCTGCACATCTTGTATGTGATCCTGGCACACGGTTCATCGGATCTGTGAACCCCATATCCGGGGAGAACAGTGGGATCACCGTGCTGCAGGCATTCAGACAGATGCAGTTCAGAATCTGCCATCACCTGGTGCTGGCAGGCAGCAGTTCAGAATATGACAAAACCGAACTTATGGACCTGGCCCGGGAACTCGGCATCAGTGACCGCACCCATTTTATTAAATTTAAAAAAGATTTCTGGCCCTTTTACAGGGCCCTGGACTGCAAGCTTCTGGCCCTGGAAGATACCAGGGGCGTCGCGGATGAAGGGGTTTTCCGGGCACTCCTGGAAGCCATGTACTGCTCCTGCCCGGTGATCGGCATCCGGACCGCAGGGCTGCCCGATATCATACAGCACGGCATAACAGGGCTTCTGTGTGATGCCGGCAATGCCAATGCCTTGTCAGATCTTGTGCTTGATACCCTGAACAGGGAAGCCGCCACACTGGAACGGGTCCATGCAGCCAGAGAACAGGTCAGACGGTTTCATACCATTGATGCCATGGGCCGGGACATCATCCGCATTTACCGGCTGCACCAGGTGAAACGCAGCAGACAGCAGGGATGGGGGCAGGATCTTCAGTCCCGGGATTGAATGTCCATAAAACCGGATGGTTCTGAAGCAACCTGCAACGTTTACATCCAGTGCATCACGTTATCTGCTTGCTGCTGTGAAAGGTTTACTGCCATTGCGTTCTGTTTTCCCGGAAAAATAAAATCCGCTCCACAAGCTGCCTGGTTCTCCGAACCATTTTTTTTCTGGCAAAATATTTGAAATAACTTGATACAGGGATGGTTTCCTTGTTGTCAAAACGGCCTTTCAAATCAACTGCAAAAGGTTCATAACCACCGTCATGCCGCAATTTTAAAACAATATTCTTCAGGTTCAGGTCAAAAAGACGGGTATCTCTCCGGGTCAGGAACCAGCCAAAATCATGGGCAACTTTTTTTATTTGATCAACATCACAATCATCCTGATAAATAACAATATCCCAGATGGTTTTGGAAATCATGCCGTCATCATCGCGAATACAATCGCATACAAGTCCTTTACCAAGGCTGGTTGTGACAAACCCATAACAATGGCTGATACAGAACAGATCAACCTGTTCACGTATCAATGCCTGATATCCGCGCAGTTCGGTTATATTGGACTGGTTGTTTTCTTTTTTTTCCCCGACAGGAACCTTGACCACCAGATCCCTGTGTGCAGGATGCAGATAACAGGCACGGGTTTTTCCCTGATTGATCAGCAGACTGTCATCAAGCACAAGCATATTTACCCCGCTGGAAATTGTGTATAAACATGAACACTGGTCATGTTTTTGATACAGGCTGTACCGGTCTGGTGGTCAAGGCCAGCACGGCAAAAAACGCAAACAGTGCCTGATACCATGAATTATAAATATTTGAGCCGGCCAGCCCGTTTACCAGGAAAACCACCGGCCAGGTTGCCAGACCGGATTTCCACTGCATGGCACTTTTTACCGTCCCCCATATACAGCAGGCAAACAACCAGAAAAAAGAGACCAGACCCAGAATACCGGTTGATGACAGCAGCATCAAAAAAAGATTATGGGCGTGGTAGGCCTTGGTGATATCAAAGACCTCCCCTGTGGGTGCCACATAGGGGGATATTGTTCCTGACAGGGCAAAAGCCGCATAGGTATCTTTATAAGAAGACACCCCGACTCCCAGCAAAAAATTCTCCTGCCACATGGCAACAGATATCTTCCATATGGCAATTCGGTCATAAAATGTCCGCAAACTATCCCCTTCCACCCAATGCACGGTGATCCAGATCCCGGAAACAAGCAAAACAGGCCAAAAAATCTTTTCGATCCACCCCATTTTTTTATACCGGAAGAACAAAATTCCGAAAAATATCCCGGAAAAAGAAGCAATAATGGCAGTTCTAATGGTGGTCTGAACCAGAAT
>JAABRW010000267.1 GCA_011390695.1 Desulfotignum sp. | reverse complement strand
CCCTGTTTCATGAGGTTCTTGTAATCCTGGTCAACCCCCATGTGGGTCCGGTGCATGATTTCAACAATCTCCCTGTCAATGTTTCTGGGAAGCACCCCTTGTTTTTTCCATTTTTCATACAGGGTTTTGGGTGCGCGTTTCAAATATAAAATTTCACCTTCTGGTTTTCCCCATTCTCTGAGGGCAACATCGGCAACTTCAAGGGCAATTTCATCCAGATCTCTGTCTTTTGTTTCCCCGTCGACCTCAACGGTTGTTGCAACGCCCAGATCAGGGGCAATGTCCAGCAGCTTTTGGGTGTCTTTTATCTTGTAAGCTTCTGTTTCTTTCCTGGCAGCCGACATGAACACTTCTGCCACACAACGACCATGGTCGGAATGTGCAGAAGCCCCACCGGCAATCATCCGGATGAAGTTTCTGGCAGCAATGGTATTGGGTGTGGCACCGCAAAGGCCTTTTCTGGTATCTTCTCCTTCAATACCCCCCTTGGGTAATGGAAGCCTGCAAGGTCCCATTGAGCAATTCTTACAGCAAATACCCTGGATACCGATGGCACAGGGTTTCATGCTGAAGGCTCTGTCAAAAACCGTATCAATTCCTAAACTTTGCGCGCGGGCCTGCAATTCCTGGGTTCCCAAGTCTATGGAGACTTCTTGCGGATCAGCCAGTTTGGGTTCTTTTTTTGATTTAGCAACACTCGCTTTTTTATTTTCTACCATGAGAGGTTCCTCCTCCTGTTAATTTGGTAATTAGTGTAATGTTACATCAATTTTGATGTCTTTATACTTTGCCTCTTCTATGCGTTCTATCAAGGCTTTCTAAAATTTTTTCCAGATCTGTTTTTTGAAATTTTGCTGCTGTCTTGGGAACGGTAGATTCGGGGGCCGCAGTCCTTGCAGCCGCTGCTTTTTCTTTTTCAGCAGCCCGTTTTTCTCTGATAGCCTGTTCCTCGGCTTCCCGCTTGGCTGCGGCATCTTGTTGTGCCTTCTTTTCTGCGTCGGCTTTTGCCTTTGCATCGGCTTCCGCTTTTGCCTTGGCATCAGCTTCCGCTTTTACCTTGGCATCAGCATCCGCTTTTGCTTTTGCTTCAGCATCCGCTTTTGCCCTGGCCTCGGCATCTGCCGCAGCTTTTGCTTCCGCTTCTGGATCTTTGGCAGGGGGCGCTTCCTTGGCTGCAGATTCAGGGGAAGCTTCTGTTTTGGGAGCCGGGGCTGGTTTGGCTGCGGCTTTTGGAGCGGCAGGTTTTGTTTCCTCCTTTTTGGCCGGGGCCGCTTTTTTAGCCGGGGCTTTCTTTTCTTCTTCTTTAATGGTCAGATCAGGTTCCGGTGCCATGGCGGCAAAATCAATGTCCACATCATCCAGCTGCTTGGCAATGGGGGCCACATCCGTGGCAGAGCCGCCATCAGAAGCCAGGTCGATGAAAGCTTTGACCAGTTTGATGGATTCCGGGTGGCGCATCATCAGGATACTGGAGCCTGCCATAAGGTAGGCAACCGCACCCACCGCTTCCATGAGAATGGCCCGGCGTTCAGGATCACCCAGTTCAGGTGCTTCCTCAACAGGCTGCTTTGCTTCCTTGCATTTCCATACCTCATTGCCCAGATTGTTGATCATGGGGTTCTGGAGTTTGTCATCCCCCTGGGTCATGGCTGCCTGGGTCAAACGTTCCATGACCGAGTAGGAATATTCCAGGCCGTATCCCAGGCCCCCTGTGGTGGGATCCACAATCACCTTGTCCAGGGAAACCCCCAGGTTTTCCAGCAGGATGTTCACCTGTTTGGCCAGGTTGACGTCAATGGGGGAGGATGAAATGATGGTGTGTCCATACCCCATGGCAGCAGCCCCGATCGCCTTGTGGTTTTTTTCCTCCACAGGTCCCAGAACCAGATTGTGCCCGTCACACACTTCACTGATTTTTTTGAGGACATCAGCATCCTTGGCCGGCACAGCACATCCCCATACAATCAGGGGCACATCAATGGCCTCACTGACTTTTTTGACAGTCTGGGCCGCCTCATCCGGGCCGACATCCTTGTCATTGGGGTCGATACTTTTGAGCTGCAGCACAATGGCGCGGGCATTGTATTCATTCACACATTTTTTGGCCCACGCCACCGGATCACCCAGCACATCCTTGAAAGGTGCTTTGGCAGCTTCAGGCCAGTCTTCGGGTTCCATGTCCCAGATTTCCATGGCAATGACGGGTTTGTTGGGCATCTCACCTTCAAACCGGTAAAACGGATAACTGGTCTGACCGCCGACGGTAAGTGCAGTATCACCTTTTCCAATGGTGATGCCTTTGATGGCGCCGGCATATGTTTCTTTGGTTATTTCAAATCCCACGTCTACCTCCTAGTGTTAAATAAGTTTATGAGTTGAGAGGGGTTAAGATTAAAACGGCATGACACTATAATAAAAGGATAAATGGAAACGGGAATGACGAATTTACATGCCTGGCTGTTAACTTTGCGTCGTCTGCCCATTCACCACACCCTGGATTACAGGTTAATAATATTGATAACAGCATATGATTTATAATTTGTACCATTTTTTGTCAATAGATGAGTGAATTTATTAAACCGGGCTGAAGGATATTGAATTTCTTTTTATTTTGAATAGTTATTCTTTTTGAAAATTTTGGTGAATTCTTATGAATCGGATTTAATTTATAAATTTAAATCGTATGTGCGAAAATTTATACAGCCGCATTTATATGCCAAAAAAGCGTGAATTTTGCAATAATTTACTTTATTTTTTTAATTTTTTTAATTTTTTGAGAAAAATATTGATTTTTCCATGAGAAAAAATAATTATATTCCGGGTTTTCAGGAATGGGGAGCGGATTTTTTTTGTCTTGGAACCGGGTTGTGTTTTATGCAAAAACTGCGTGCCTGGTTCCATATTATGCTGGAAAAATACACTTTAATAAAGTATCACGGTGTGAAAACTATTGATTTTTTGCGTTTATTTATATAGTAGGTACACTAACGGGCAGCCATATCACCAGGCCACTGGTAACAATAAGCGTAACGCTTTGTTTTGTATATTTTTTTTATCACTGGCTCGTTCAGAGTCCAAATCAACAAAGGAGTAAACCATGGCACTAGATCCAACCAAACACAAGGATTGGGAAATTGCGCAGGATGCTGAAAAATCCATGCTGAAAATTTATGAAATCGCTGAAAAACTGGGATTGACTGAAGAAGAACTTCTGCCCCAGGGCCATTACATCGGCAAGATTGATTTCAAAAAAGTAATGGACCGTCTGAAAGACAAACCCAATGGTAAATACATTGATGTTACCGCTATTTCCCCCACTCCTCTGGGAGAAGGAAAATCCACTTCCTCCATGGGCCTTGTCCAGGGTCTGGGAAAGCTTGGCAAAAATGTATGTGCCGCCATCCGTCAGCCTTCCGGCGGGCCCACCATGAACATTAAGGGGTCTGCTGCAGGGGGCGGTCTGGCCCAGTGTATTCCCTTAACCCCGTTTTCTCTGGGCTTTACCGGTGATATCAATGCCATCATGAACGCC
>JAABRW010000266.1 GCA_011390695.1 Desulfotignum sp. | reverse complement strand
TCCATCCACCGTGGAAACCATAACGGTTCTGGACAGAACCAAGGAGCCCGGTGCCATCGGAGAACCTTTGTATACGGATGTGTGTACCGCTTTCATGGAATACGGGGAAGGCCCGAAAATCATCAGCGGCAGGTACGGGCTGTCTTCCAAGGAATTCAATCCCTCCATGATCAAGGCGGTATACGACAACATGGGATCCATTTCCCCGAAAAACCATTTTACCGTGGGTATTGTTGATGATGTCACCCATACCTCCCTGGAAGTGGAAAAAGGATTCAACCCGGCACCGGAAGGCACCATTGCCGCAAAATTCTGGGGACTTGGTTCCGACGGTACAGTAGGTGCCAACCAGTCGGCCATCAAGATCATCGGGGACAATACCGATAAATTCGCCCAGGGCTATTTTGCCTATGATTCCAAAAAATCAGGGGGATTGACAGTGTCCCATCTGCGGTTCGGGGATGTGAAAATCAAATCCACCTATCTGATTGAAAATCCGGATTTTGTGGCCTGCCATAAATCAAATTATGTGCAGATATATGATGTGCTCAAGGGCCTCAAGGAAGGGGGCACGTTTCTGCTCAACTCCCAGTGGTCTGTCAAAGACATGGAAACTCAGATCCCCGGGGATGTGCGCAAAACCATCTATGACAAAAAACTCAATTTCTACAACATCGATGCTGTGGCCATTGCTGAAAAGATCGGCCTGGGCAACCGCATCAACATGATCATGCAGACCTGTTTTTTCAAATTGTCCAATGTACTGCCCGTGGATGAAGCCATCGCCCTGCTCAAAGAAGATATCAAGGTGATGTTCGGCAAAAAAGGGGATGCGGTTGTGAACATGAATATCGAGGCTGTGGACAAAACCCTGGAGAATCTGAACAAGGTGGATGTTCCCGCCTCCTGGAAAGACGGGGTAGGACAGGAAACACCGGCAGAGCCGGCCACACCCTTTGTGGAAAACGTCATGCGCAAAATCAATGCCCAGGAGGGGGATGACCTGCCGGTATCAGCATTTGCCATGGACGGCGTATTTGAACAGGGAACGTCCAAATATGAAAAACGCGGGGTGGCCATCAATGTGCCGGAATGGATACCGGAGAACTGCATCCAGTGCAACCAGTGTGCCTTTGTCTGTCCCCATGCCGCCATTATTCCTATTGTTGCCACACAAGAAGAACTGGCAGGGGCACCCGACACCTTTGTTACGGTGGACGGTAAAGGCAAAGGCATGGAAGACTATAAATTCAGAATCCAGGTCAATCCCCTTGACTGCCAGGGCTGCGGCAACTGCGCAGATATCTGCCCGGCCAAGACAACCGCCCTGGTGATGAAACCGTTGTCCACCCAGGTGGAGGAACAAAAAATAAACCACAAATTTTCTCTGGGCATTCCCTTTAAAACAGATATTCTCAAACGGGAAACCCTCAAAGGCAGCCAGCTGCACAAACCGTTGCTTGAGTTCTCCGGAGCCTGTGCCGGGTGCGGAGAGACCCCCTATGTAAAGGTGATAACCCAGCTGTTCGGTGAAAGAATGACGATTGCCAATGCCACGGGATGTTCTTCCATCTGGGGGGGATCTGCCCCGTCCACACCTTACTGCACCAATGCTGACGGGCACGGTCCTGCCTGGGCCAGTTCCCTGTTCGAAGATGCGGCGGAATACGGATACGGCATGATGCTGGCCACCCAGAGCCGGCGCAAGACCCTGGCATCCAAAATGGAACAGGCCCTGGAAACCGGTGTGTCCGACGCGGTGAAACAGGCCATGGAAGGCTGGCTTGCCGGCAAAGAAGATGCGGATGAATCAGCCAAATACGGGTTTGCTCTCAAAACCCTGCTAAAGGATGAAACAAAAGGGATTTTACAGGAAATATATGGGGAAAAAGATGTATTCACCAAAAAATCCCACTGGGTTTTCGGCGGGGACGGCTGGGCCTATGACATCGGATTCGGGGGTCTGGACCATGTCCTGGCCTCAGGCGAAGACATCAATATCCTGGTGATGGACACGGAAGTCTATTCCAACACCGGGGGACAGTCCTCCAAAGCCACCCCCACCGGCGCCATTGCCAAATATGCGGCTTCCGGCAAAAAAATCGGCAAAAAAGACCTGGGCCGGATGATGATGAGCTACGGCTATATTTATGTGGCATCCATTTCCATGGGGGCCAACAAAAACCAGACCATGAAGGCATTTCTGGAAGCGGAAAAATACCCCGGGCCTTCTTTGATCATCTGCTATGCCCCCTGCATCAACCAGGGAATACGCAAAGGTATGGGCAAATCCCAGGAAGAAGGCAAACTGGCTGTGGAATCCGGTTACTGGCCTCTGTACCGGTTCAATCCGGATCTCATGGATGAAGGCAAAAATCCCTTTATTCTGGATTCAAAGGCACCGGACGGCAGCCTCCAGGAATTCTTAAGTGGAGAAGTACGGTTTGCTGCCCTGGAAAAAAGCTTTCCCGAGGAATCCCGGCGGCTGCGCAAAAAAATCGAAAAAGAGGTCAATGACCGGTATGCCATGCTCAAAATGATGGCAGACGTGGGAAAAGCTGCTGATGTTAAAAAAGAGAAATAATCATATAACTCCAAAGGGTTAACTCCCCACTTTAATGGCCGGAACCTGGAACAGGTTCCGGCCATTATGCCGGGCGGGCAAGATGGTTTCACGGCAGGCCCATGAACTTTGAGCGACTCAGAATACGCCTGATTATGGCATTTATGCTTGTGTCACTTGTTCCCCTGGCCTCTTTGGGATACAAGCTCATCTCCCAGGGAGAAACCCTGATTGAAGAAAGGGCCTCCTCTTATCTGAACGGGCTGTCCAAACAGAACGCCGGGGCAATCAGGGAATTCATGCTGGAAAGGGTCAATGATCTCAAGCACCTGTCTGGCATGATCTGTATGCTGGATCCGGATACTGCCGTACTTGCAGCGCATTTGGAACAGATGAAAGACCGGGTTCAGCCCTATCTGGGATTTTTTGGTGTGGACCGGTCGGCAACCGGTTTTTTTTCCACCCGGGATCCTGCCATGGATCCGCTTCTGGATCAGCAGGCAGTGACGCACACATGGATGGGTGCTTCATTTACCGATATTTTTGCCTTTCCCCTTGGACAGGAAAAAATACCCGCTTTGGTGGTCTGCACACCCATTGCAGCAGCATCGGAAAAAAACTGCACCAGGTTGTGCGCGGTGATAGATTTTCGCTTTGTGGATGTGCTGCTGCGGAAAAGCAACATAGAAGCTACCGGTGAAGTGTATCTGGTGGATGATACAGGCAGGTTTTTGTCTGCTTCACGGTTCGGGGCCAGGGCACTTGCAGACACCATTGCCATCGATCTTTCAGACGGCCGGGCCCACGGGCTGCATGAAATAAGAGACTACAGAGGCGAGCAGGTGCTCCAGGCCTACCAGAGAGTGGACACCTTTCCCTGGTATGTGATGGCGGACCAGGATATGGGAGAAATTTTGAACCGCATCCGGAATCTGGGGCGGGAGGCCATAATTTACGGACTGTTGACGGC
>JAABRW010000265.1 GCA_011390695.1 Desulfotignum sp. | reverse complement strand
GGCGGGGCTGATGCCAATGTTTTCTTTGGCCAGGGCATTGTGGCCGGGGTCCTGGGCACAGGCATGACCGATGTGCATACGGTGAATGAATCCATTGCCCTCAAAGACATGGAAGAGACCGCCCGCCTGGTACTGGAAATCCTTCAGGTGCATGCGGCCGGAGACAACGCATAGATGATACTGTACCTGGACATGGTCTCCGGCATCAGCGGGGACATGTGCCTGGGGGCACTGGTGGACCTGGGGGTGGACCCGGACTGGCTGGAAGCGCAGCTCACGCCTTTGTTTGGGGGGTTCCGTATCACAGCGGCACCGGTGTTCCGCAGCCACCTGCGGGCAGTGGACCTGACCGTGGCGGTGACGGACACAAAAACATCCAGGCGCTATGCAGATATCAGGGCTTTGATCCAGGGATCCAACCTGTCTGCATATGTGAAGAAAAACAGCCTGGCCGCCTTTGAAAAGATTGCCAGAGCAGAATCTGCCATCCACGGACATGATCTGGAAGATGTGCATTTCCATGAGATCGGGGGCATCGATTCCCTGGTGGATATCCTGGGCACATTTTTGTGCATGGAAAAACTGGGCATCACAGCGGTGCATGCCTCTGCCGTGCCCCTGGGATCCGGGTATGTTGACTGCGCCCACGGCAGAATTCCGGTGCCGGTGCCGGCCACCCTGGCTATCCTGGAAGGGATTCCCGTGACCGGATCAGATGCCAAAACCGAAATCGTCACCCCCACCGGCGCGGCCCTGGCCGTCACCCTGGCCACCCGGTTCGGCCCTGTGCCTCCCATGCAGATTGTCAAAACCGGGTATGGCGCCGGCAAAAGAGATACCGGCACCAAAGTGCCCAATATACTGCGCATGGTGCTGGGCAGACCGGTCATACGCCGGAAGCCGGAAACCAAAAGCCCCGGGGACAGGATTTCCCAGGGTAATGGCTTTGCTGATACCGATTTTCAGGAACCGTTCACCCGGAAATCGGTTGTTCTGCCCCGGGACCGGATGGATCCGGAAAGTCTGGAGCACATCCGGCATGAACGCATCGCGGTCCTCACCACCCAGGTGGATGACATGAACCCGGAAATCCTGGGCTTTGTCATGGACCATCTCCTGGAAAAAGGAGCCCTGGATGTGACCTATGCCCCGGTGCACATGAAAAAGAACCGCCCCGGCACCCGGGTGGAGGTGCTGTGCGCCCTGGAGGACCTGGATGCCATGGTCCATGAGATCCTAACCCAGACCACAGCCATTGGTGTGCGCTACCACATCAGCGACCGGGCAGTGCTGCATCGTGAGCCCTGTCAAATGGATACGGTGTTCGGGCCGGTGGATGCCAAAAAACTGCAAGGCCCTGACGGGAAGACACAGATTGTTCCTGAATACGAAGCTCTGGCCAGCATTGCCCGGCAGCAGGGAATACCCCTTAAGGCAGTTTTTAAAAAGGTAGCTGAATGACGGTTTGCCAATCAAGCAACGGCTCTCTTCTGTCAATGCCCAGGGCATTCAGCTGGTATGAATTCCCGGCGGGGGTATTCCCCGGGCTGTGATTGAATGTTTTGTAAATATGAAACAATGGCCGCCCCCTGCGGTGCCCTGTATCCGGCCTGAGATCCTTGTGGGCTCTGACAGTCCGTATACAGGGCACCGCAGGGGGCTCCAAGATTTGTAAATGCCGGCTGTATTCCACGGGCCGATTTTGTTTGCCGGATATAGACCAGGCATAATGAACGCTTCAAGCATTTTTCAGCGACTAGTGGGGGGCGGGGGGTGTTGGTCGAATCCTATTTTGCCACGTTTGTTACAAGGTGTCAGGCATGCGAAGCGTTAAGAACGGCAAACTGTTTGAGGACATACCTGCCCGCAGTTTTTGCCGTTTAGCGCAGCATGCCTTACACCTTGTCAAACGGGGCAAACCGGTGAGACCGGCACCCCCCGGCCCCCACGGGTCTGAAAGCACATAGCAAGGGTTTGCAGGAAATCCCCTTGACAGAAAAATGAACAGATTATAGAACCATAAGGATGACATTGCCATGACAGGCCTTTGGAAAAATCAACTGATTATGCTGGCAGCAACCGGGTTCGGCCTGGGCTACAGCAAGGTGGCACCCGGTACCCTGGGCACTTTGGCAGCCCTGCCGTTCATCTGGCTTTTCACCTGCATGCCCGGGGCAGGCGGCACCTTTTTTCTGGTGTGTTTTGTGCTGGCAGCGGTGTTTGTGGCGGACCGGGCGGAAAAAATACTGGGCAAAAAAGATCCCGGTGCCATTGTCATCGATGAGATGGCGGGATACTGGGTGACCATGTGCCTGGTGCCGGTGACAGGGGTCACCCTGGCAGTGGGATTTATTGCATTCAGGTGTTTTGATATAGTCAAGATCGGCCCGGTGCGGTATTTTGAAAAAAATTTTTCCGGCGGTGCCGGCATTGTTCTGGATGATATCATGGCAGGGGTGCTGGCAGCACTCACTGTAAAATGTTTATATATTTTGGGCGTGCACTAGGAGAAGAAAAGAATGGAAAAAAACCAAGAAAAGGACAAGGCAGTACAGACCGCCATGGGGCAGATCGAGCGCCAGTTCGGCAAAGGCTCCATCATGAAGCTGGGGGGCCGGGTGGTGGAAGCGGTGCCGGTGATCCGGACCGGATCCCTGGCCCTGGACAAAGCCCTGGGGGTGGGCGGCTACCCCAGGGGCCGGGTGGTGGAGATATATGGTCCGGAATCATCGGGAAAGACCACCCTGGCCCTGCATGCCGTGGCCCAGGCCCAGAAAAAGGGCGGTATTGCCGCGTTCATCGATGCCGAGCATGCCCTGGATGTGGGGTATGCCAAAAAACTGGGGGTGGACTGCGATGAACTGCTGGTGTCACAGCCGGATACGGGAGAGCAGGCCCTGGAAATTGCGGACATGCTCATCCGCTCCGGCGGCATCGATGTCCTGGTTGTGGATTCCGTGGCAGCGCTGGTGCCCCGGTCCGAGATCGAAGGGGAGATGGGCGATTCCCACATGGGACTCCAGGCCCGGCTCATGTCCCAGGCCCTGCGCAAACTGGCCGGTACCCTGGGCAAGACCCATACCACCATTATTTTCATCAACCAGATCCGCATGAAAATCGGGGTGGTGTACGGCAATCCCGAGACCACCACCGGCGGCAATGCCCTGAAATTTTATGCATCCATGCGCCTGGAGATCAGAAAGGTGTCCGCCATCAAGGAGGGCCAGGATATCACCGGCAACCGGACCCGGGTCAAGGTGGTGAAAAACAAACTGGCCCCGCCGTTCAAGAGTGTGGAATTTGATATCATGTACGGGGAGGGCATCTCCCGCACAGGGGACCTGCTGGATATGGGCGTAACCCTGAACATTGTGGACAAAAGCGGGTCCTGGTATTCCTTTGAAGGGGAGCGCATCGGCCAGGGCAGGGAAAATGTCAAGGTGTTTCTCACGGAGAATCCGGAGATCTTCAACAAAATTGAATCCAAGGTCAGATCGGAACTGGGAATTTCAGATATCCCGGTTGAAAACGATCAAAAGGCA
>JAABRW010000264.1 GCA_011390695.1 Desulfotignum sp. | reverse complement strand
CATGCTGTTCCTTTTTTACTTAGCTCGGCTTTACCTGGGATAAGAACTTTTCGACTTCCTCCTGCAAAACATCAGCCTGTTTTAACAGTTCATCAGCATTCGTCAACACCTCACTTGCGGCAAGTCCGGTTTCGTTGGCGGCCTGGGTAACAACTGTAATGCTCCGGGTTACCTCCTGGGTGCCGGATGCCGCCTGGTTCGTACTTTCAGCAATTTCGCCTGTGACAGAAGACTGCTCCTCTACTGCAGCGGCAATGATTGCTGAAATCTCATCGATCTTGTTAATGATCCCGGTGATGTCATTGATTGCAGAAACCGCCCCCTGGGTGGCGCTTTGTATCCCGTTAATATGTTCAGCAATTTCAGTGGTGGCTGCTGTAGTCTGTTTGGCCAGCTCTTTCACCTCATTTGCAACCACTGCAAATCCTTTGCCGGCTTCTCCGGCCCTGGTGGCTTCAATGGTTGCATTCAAAGCCAGAAGGTTTGTCTGTTTTGCAATGTCGGTGATCAACTGGACCACATCACCAATTTTCTGGGAGGCTGCGGTGAGGCTTCCCACCATTTCATTTGTCTTCTGTGCTTTTGCAACGGCATTTCTTGCAATTGCCGACGAGCTTGTTACCTGTTCGCTGATCTCCCCTACAGAGGCAGTTAACTGCTCTGTTGCTGAAGCCACGCTGAGAACATTTGTGGAAGTCTGTTTGGATGCGGCGGCAGCAGATGATGACTGCTGATGGGTTTTGTCGGCAGTATCGTTCATTTTACGGGCAGATCCCTGCAAATGCTCAGCTGCAATTAAAATGGCGTTAATCACCTTTCCTATGCTTGCGTGAAAAGATGCCGTCATCTTCTCCATCATCTCTTTTTGTTCTTTTTCATTCCTGATTTTGGTCTTTTCCTGCTCCTCTTTCAGCTGGATTTTCTCAATGGCGTTTTCCTGAAAAATAGTAACCGCCCTGGCCATCTTGCCGATTTCATCTGTCTGATCCCGTGCCGGGATCTCGATGTCAAGATCACCTGCGGCAAGTTTTTCCATGGATTCGGTCATGCTGACCACTGGTCTGGTAATTGATTTTGCAATAACAACAACAAACAGACTGACAATAAAAAGGGAAAAAACAATACCGATGATCAGCACAAAATTTTGCTTATCCAGTGCGTTATGCAGATCTCTCAGGTCATAGGTAAGTGAAATGGTGCCGCCTTGTTTGTCAAGGCTCCAGGTGGGATGGCAGCGAATACAATCTGGAGAAACCCTCTGGGGGATATAAATATGGACAGAATCTTTTTCAATGACCTGAATTGTATCAAGAGATGACTCAAACTTGTCGAAAATTTCAGGCGGCACATTTGCACGAACTGAAGTGAGGTCAGTAGAGGACAAGTTGATTATTCCTTTCCGATCATAAAGTGAAACCTCTAATACACCCTTAATTTTTTTTTGATTGGAGAGTAATTTTTTGAAATTTTTCATCTGACCCCTCTCCAGAGAATCCTTGACACCGTCCTGGATTGAATGGGACAAGGTTTGTACAGAATCCATGTAGGTTGCAGTCATTTGTTTTTTTACAAAATCGCTGATCAGATATCCCCCGATAGCCAGAGAAAACAAGAGAACAATGAAAATGGGAAACAGTATTTTCAAGTTAAATGGTAGATTGGTAAACGCTTTTTTGATCATGGAAATGACCTCTTTTTTCGATAAAGTTTATATTTAATTCCTGTAAATATTCACATAACCGTCTTCAACAATAAGTTTAAAGCCGGAAGGGGCATTTCTGGGCACCAGCAGTGCATTAACATTCTGTTTCTGGTTGCAGAATTTACCGACAGAGACGTGCATATCCCGGCAGGCTGCTTCAGCATATCTTGAGTCAATAAAATTTTCTATATCAACCAAACCGCCTACCCCCATTACATCGTGCATATATCTTTGCATGTTGTCAAAATCCTGAATCACCGGAAAAAGATCATTTGTCGTAATTCCATGGGTAGCAATCAATACACTGGACAGGACAGGGGCAGTGAGCCCCAGCATTCCTTCAGGATCCAGAAATCGTACCCCTATCCGGGCAGAATCCGCTATACTGTCTGAAATATATTTCCCAGCCTCCACAAGCAGTTGTGTAAATTCATAGACCGCATCTGTATGAGGACCTGCAAAATCGTCACGAATGGCAACCACACAACACGGATGATTCTCCCAAAGCTCACCCGAGAGGAACTGCATTTCAGAACTTCCTGCTGCAACTGAATTGGAAGCAATGGGTTCTGCAACCATAAATCCCCCCACATTCTGGCTGGCCCCGAGAAATCCCGGCATATTAACCGGCGCAACAACTTCAAAATTAACGTTTACATCGTCGCCTTTTTCAAGACTTGCCGTAAGACCGTTCTTTTCAAAAAACATATGGGCAAGCATGTGATGAACAGATAGTTTATGGGGAATCAGAAACGATTTGCCCTTGAAAAAATCAGCATAGGGTTTGGCGTATCCCCCCTTGCTGTTACGGGCAAAGGCACTGCCGTTTTTATGCGCCAAAAGCGTCAATCTGATGGGCACACCATGGGCAAAGAGATCCTGGGCTATGGGGGCAAGAATAAAAGCGGCATCGACAATGCCTTTGTCAAGGGACTGCTCCACCGGATTCCAGCCGGCCAGGCAGTGGGTCTCAAGTTCAAAATATTTTGGCGACACTTCTCCCTTTTCAATTTTATCTTTGAGGACACCGAGAATAAGATGATCGGTGATCTGAATGTGGGCGACCCGCAGCTTCACTTTTCCAGAACGGCCCGTAACAGGTCCACCTGAAAAAGATTCCTCTTCCATGGGGGCCTCACCCAACACGTCATCAATTGTCTTTTTTAACTCGTCAGCCGAAAACGGTTTTGGAACAAAACCGCTCACGCCATCTTTTTTGGCCTTTTTCAACTGTTCGCGATCCGCCTGGGCCGTGGCCATGATAAAAGGAACATGTTTGTATTTTTTATACGCCCTGACCCAGACAAGCAATTCATCCCCGCCTTTATTGGGCATGTTCCAGTCACTGACAATCAGATCTATATCATCCATATCCTGCAGCAAATCAATTGCCACGTTGCCGTCTTCGGCCTCAATAATATGGGCAAAACCAAGCCCTTTAAGAATTTTGATCTCAATCTTTCTCATCGAAGCCTGGTCTTCAACAAGCAATAATTTCATCTGTTCAGGATTATAGCCTGGCATGCTCTTTTCCCTTTTCAATCAGTGGGCATTATTGATAATTCACGATGCAATGAAACCGCGCATCAGTTTTTCCACCTTTGTCAGGTCTTCAGAACTAGTGTTGACATCAATCAATGCCTTTCGTATCTCAGCAAGATTTTCATTGACCTTCCCCATACCATTTGTGATTTGCGATGTGGCTGCTGCAGTTTGCGCGACATTAGAGCTGACCTCTTTTGACTGAAGCGCTGCGCCATTCACGTTGTCAGCAATACTCTTGCTGGAAACACTCTGTTCTTGAACTGCAGCAGCGATTGTTTCTACAATGTTGGTCATATTGTGTGTCACGTCATTGATTTTT
>JAABRW010000263.1 GCA_011390695.1 Desulfotignum sp. | reverse complement strand
TGCTGGAGGGAGATCTGAAGCAGATTACCTATATCGGAGTAGGTGTGCTGGCCATTCTGGGACCCCTGGTTTTCACCTTGATCATGTGGGGGGGCAATACCAACGGGTTTCTGATCTTTCTGCGCCTGGCTTCGGTGTGTGCAGGAGATTTGGCCATCCGGTATCTGATAATGAAAAGTGCTGTGTATAACCCCTTGATTTGATAATTTGAAATTCATTACAACTCCTCTTTACCAGGCAGGGCAGTCTTCAGAAGACTGCCCTGCCTGTGTGTTTTTCAAGCAGCATCCTACATTTTGGAGTTGAAAAAATTTGCCAAAGGATATAATGTCGCTATAAAGTAGATATGTGCAGGCAGTCATTGAATATGCAGTGATAATCGTACAAAGCAGACACAAGATTTTTTGGGTTTTTATATGAAAGCCGTCAGCTTTCAACTAAAAGCTAACAGCTAACAGCTAACAGCTAAAATCTAACAGCTTTCATATTTTGTTGTGCCCGCCGGGGCATGGGTGTTATTCTAAATTAGGACTATATATGGCTGATAAAGGTAAAACAGATACCATTCTGGAATCTTCAGACAAAAACTCTGCTCCACAGGCCAGGGTGAAATTTGAAGTTTACGGGGAAGAAATGATTGAAAAAGAAGTGAAATCCTCGGGCAACAGCGGCAGGATTTATCTTCCGCCCAACTGGGTTGGTCACACAGTAAAAATCATAAAAGTTGAATAACAGGGAGGGTTCTGTGGAAGAACTTATCATCAGAGAAATTCGCCTGGAAGATGCCCAGGCAATAGAAGATATCCGGGCTGCCATTTCCCAGCAAGATGCCAATGTTGATTTTTTGAAACTGGTGAAACAGCATGTCTCCGATGGGAACGGTACAACCAGTTTGGTGGCGGAAGTGAATAATAAAGTGGTGGGGTATATGATTTCAACTACCCTGTATGCAGGATTCGGCATTCGCAAAAGTGCATGGATAATGGCCATTGGCGTTCACCCCGATTATATGGGCCAGGGACTGGGTCTGAAACTTGCCAACCGGATCTGTGATATCTACAAGGAAAAAGGCGTAAAATCCATCTATTCATCGGTGATGTGGGACTCCATTGATGTATTGTCCTTTTTCAAGAAACTCGGATTTAAACGCAGTGAATTCATCAACCTGAAAAAAGATCTGTGATCTGCAAGACTATATCCCCAGATAGGCCTTTTTTACATCTTCGTTGCTGAGCAGATTTGCGCCGGTATCTGTCATGGTTATTTTTCCGGTTTCCATGACATACCCCCGGTGGGCTGCTTTCAGGGCCAGGTTGGCGTTCTGCTCCACAATGAAAATGGTGGTTCTGCTTTCCTGGTTGATTTTTCCGATAATCTTGAAAATCTGTTTTACAACAATGGGGGCCAGTCCCAGGGAGGGCTCATCCAGCAGCAGCACCTTGGGCCGGGCCATAACTGCCCGGGATATGGCCAGCATCTGCTGTTCTCCGCCGCTTAAGGTGCCGCCGGCCTGGTTTTTCCGGTTGGAGAGGATGGGGAACAGTTCATATACATAGTCCAGATCCTGTTTGATCTTTTCCTTGTCATTGCGTAAAAATGCCCCCATATCCAGGTTTTCTGCCACGGTGAGGTAGGGAAATATCCTTCGGCCTTCCGGTACCTGGCAGATGCCTTTTTTCACGATCTCATCCGGCGGCAGATAGGTGATGTCTTCTCCGTTGAATTCAATCCTGCCTTTTTTGGCCGGAACTATGCCGCAGGTGGTCATGAGGGTGGTGGATTTGCCGGCCCCGTTGGCACCGATCAGGGAAATAACCTCGCCTTCTTCCACTGCAATGTCAATTCCCTTGAGGGCATGAATATTTCCGTAATAGGTATGTACGTCGGTGAGTTTAAGCATCGTCGGATTCTTCTCCCAGGTAGGCTTTGATGACATCGGCATTGGCTTTGATATCCTCGGGGGAGCCCTCTGCAATTTTTTTGCCGTAATCCACCACATGGATAACATCGGAAAGGCTCATGACCAGCTTCATGTCATGTTCGATGAGCAGAATGGTCAGGTCCTCATTATCCCGGAGCCAGAGGATCAGATCATCCAGTTCCTTTGTTTCCTGGGGGTTCATACCGGCGGCAGGTTCATCCAGCAGCAGTAAAAAAGGATCCGTTGCCAGGGCCCTGGCGATCTCCAGACGGCGCTGGGCCCCATAGGACAGGTTGACTGCCATGTCGTTCACATATTTTGCCAGACCGATCTTTTCCAGAATTTCATAACTGTCTGCCACGGCTTTTTTTTCTTCATTTTTCTGGCTGGGGGGCTGCAGCATGGCTTTGATAATGCCGGAAGACAGTCTGCAATGACGGCCGATCAACACATTTTCCAGCACGGTCATGCCGTGGAACAGTCTGATATTCTGAAAGGTTCTGGCAATGCCCCGTTGTGTGACGTAATTGGGTTTGAGTCCCCGAAGACTCTGGACCTCTTTGCCGGGCGGCGCAATTTCCACCGCTCCCTGCGTGGGTTCGTAAATACCGGTGATGCAGTTGAAAAACGTGGTTTTTCCGGCACCGTTGGGACCGATGAGAGCCGCAATCTGTCCTTTTTCAATGGCGATGCTCACATCATCCAGGGCCTTGAGCCCCCCGAAGTTCATGGTGAGATTCTTGACATCAAGTATGGGTTTGTTCATGGATGGTTTTTTCCT
Source organism: Desulfotignum sp. (assembly GCA_011390695.1). The sequence continues at coordinate 865 of JAABRW010000263.1, read as the reverse complement.
GGACGTTGAATGTATATACTTTGCGGACACTTTTAATGAGTCCATCCGGTTTAAAGACCATGACAATGACCTGGAGGGCGCCAAACACCAGCATCCGGTATTCAGACACAGCCCGCAGGTATTCCGGTAAAAGGATCAGCACCAGGGCCCCGGCAATGACGCCTATGGCTGATCCCATGCCCCCGATGACCACCACGCACAAAATGGTGATGGATTCCCAGATGGTGAAGGACATGGGGTTGATATAGGAGGTTTTGGCGGCAAATACCACCCCGCCCATGGCAGCCCAGGTGGCCCCTAATGCAAACGCCGTGAGCTTGGTTTTGAATTTGTCTATGCCCATTGCCTGGCAGGCGATCTCATCATCCCGCAGCGCAATCCAGGCCCTGCCGATTTTGGAGTTCTCCAGGCGGTTTACAAAGAAGATGGTCATGAGCACCAGAGAGATCACGATAAAATATATATATACCATGGTCTCATGCTGGCCGAAATAGTGCCCGAAAAAACTGGGCGGCGGAATATCACCGATGCCCCGGGGACCGTTGGAAAAATCATCCCAGTTTTCCAGTACAATCCGGATGATCTCCCCGAACCCTAAGGTCACAATGGCCAGATAGTCCCCTCTCAGCCGGAGCACCGGATACCCCAGCAGGACCCCGAAAAGGGTCCCCAGAAGGGCGGACATGGGCAGCACCACCCAGAAACTGAGCCCGAAATGCAGATTCAGCAGGGCATAGGCATAGGCACCCACCGCATAAAACGCCACATATCCCAGGTCCAGCAGGCCTGCCAGCCCCACCACAATATTGAGTCCCAGCCCCAGCATGACATACACCAGGGCCGATATCATGATGGAGGTGTGGTA
>JAABRW010000262.1 GCA_011390695.1 Desulfotignum sp. | reverse complement strand
CTGATACAGCATCTCCTCACCGAACCGGAGCACCTCGTTGCCGCTGTCTTTTTCATCCTTGCCCAGGATCCCGAAATCCACCCCGGCCCGGTTCAGAATCATGGCGGTACGCCGGGCGATTTCCTGGATATTGTCATCATAGGATGTGATGCTGTCCACAAAATACAGGGTATCGGCTGATTCCTTGGCCAGATCCTTGATGGGATATTCCGCCTTGAACTCTTTTTCCAGGGCCCAGTCCGCCCGTTTTTTCTCCATCTTGCCGTAAGGATTACCGCGTTTTTCCAGGGCTTTCAAGGGTTTTTGCAGAGACTGGGGCACCAGGCCTTCATCCACCATGCCGCGCCGCAGATCCACGATCTTGTTGATGTATTCAATGGCCAGGGGACATTCTTCCTCACAAGCCCCGCAGGTGGTGCAGGACCAGATTTCATCTTCTGTATAGATATCTTCCACCAGCATTTTGCTTTTGTAGATTTCACCGGACAACGGATAATTTTTGAAAATCAGATCCCGGGCCTTGATGGTGATAAACCTCGGAGACAAAGGCCGCCCCACCGCATTGGCCGGACACTGGTCGGAACACCGGCCGCAGTCGGCACACGAATAAAAATCCAGCATATGCTTCCAGGTGAAATCCTCCAGTTTTTTGACGCCGAAAGACTCCAGATCATCCAGTTGTTCGTCGGATACCCCGTATCTGACCGGTTTGATTTTTCCTTTGTCCAGACGCATGAAAAACACATTGAAGATCGAAGTGATCACGTGAAAATGTTTGCCCAGAGGCAGAAAGCACAGGAAAAAGAAAAAAGTCAGGTCATGCAGGAAATAGGAAAAGATATGAAGCCCCTGAAGAAAATTCAGGGATGCGCCGGTCAGCATGTGCGTGAAGAGCCACACCAAAGACAAGGGCGCCACAAAATGCCATTCCCCGGTCTGCTGATAGGCAAAGGCCAGTTCAGACGCTTCAAACAGGCTTTCAGAAATCATCAGGGTACCGATGATGCCAAGCACAAATACAGCCTCTGCGGTATGGTCCTTGCCGTATTTTTCCGGCACCGCATACCTGGCAGGTTTGAAGATTCCCCGGCGGATACCCGCCACAATACAGGCGATCAGCACAAAGGTGGCGGCATAATCTTTCAGGAAATTATACACATCTCCCAGCCAGCCCCCGAACCCCGGCAGGACAAATCCATCGGAAAGACCGATAATCACCAGGGACGTGGACCGGATGGATAAAATCAGAAAACCGGCAAAGATAACAATGTGCAGCACCCCTGCCAGCATGTACCGGGGTTGTCTGATCTGTCCCAGCCAGATGGTGATCAGCCGGATGATCCGCTGACCAATGCGGTCCATCCGGTAATCCGGAGCGGCCCGGACCAGGGGGGCCAGGCGCCGGGCCATGATGTAAGCGAACAGGCCTATCCCCACCACAGGCAGAATGAAAGACAGAATGGCTGCCGGGAAAATCCCGAAAAATTGATAACTTGCCGGACCGATAATTGAAGTCATATACTGTTTCCTCCAAAAAATTCTTAGCTGATTATGAATTTAAACTCACTGAGCTTTAATAAAGATGACGATTCCCGTCAAGCAAAATCCCGAATTCAAATCCATTTAAAAAATAGCTGCCGTTTATACACTGTATGGCATTTATTCTTCTTTCACGCCATTCAGATACAAATCCACCAGAGGGTCTGCCATGGCCACCAGATCATACCGGCTCCCGGCGGACACCCAGGTGGAGATCACCCCTTCCACGGCACCCAGGATAAACCTTTTTACCAGGCCCACAAACAGATCCTGGCGGATGGAACCTTCGATTTGTCCCTGTTCGATGATGTCGGACAACAAGTCCAGATACATCTTAGAAATATCTTTAATCTGGGATTGAATATCCCGCAGGTACCGGACCTCGGATTGAAAAATGACCGCCATATGCCGGTCGCTCTGGAATTCCTGCAAATGACAGCGAATCAGGTTTCTGAGTTTTTCCTCCGCCGTTTTTCCGGCGGCCACGGCATCATTCATTTTTTCAAACACAATGCTGGTTTTATAACTGATATACTGATATAAAATATCATCTTTGTTTTTAAAATACAGATACAGTGTCCCGTCCGCCACGCCGGCCCGGGATGCAATCTGGGAGATGGTGGCCTTGTAGAACCCGTATTTTGCAAACACCGCCCCGGCACTGTTGAGAATATTGAGATATTTCTCTGATTTGTTTTTCTGCAAACCCACCTCGCATCTGGTTCTAAAATGAATATTAATTCATTATCTAACAACAGTTGATTGCAAATGTCAAGAAAGGATTCACAGAAGAATATTAAAAAGCTTTTGATTTTTTATCTTTTTTTACAAATAGTTATATTTAAACATGGATTCCAGCTCAATGGCAAAACAAAAAATGACCCGTGTTTCTTCAAATGAATATTAATTCATTCATTAATATTCCTTGCTTTTGGCACATTTTCATGCCAAAAAAAAGAAGGCTGTTTATTTTCAACCGCCACAAACCAATGGGAGAAAAACCATGTCACATCATCACACCCCCGATTTTCAAACCGCTTTGGATGTGGGCCGCCCCCCCAATATCAAAAAGCTGTTTCCCCATTCCAAGGCATTGATTGTCAGCGGCAAATACATTGACCAGGCCATGCTCGAAAAAGGCAGATGCATGACCATTGCGGCCAACGGCAGAAATGCATTCGTTATCCGGGGCGCGCTGGCTGCGGCCCAGCAGGCCAATGCCGCCATCATCATCGAAATCGCCCGGTCCGAAGGCGGCACCAATGCATACTGCGCCGTGAATCTGTGGAATATCGCCCGGCAGACCGATGCATTCATGAACGAGCTGGGCATCACCATACCGGTGGCCATCCATGCGGATCATTTCGGCATCAAAACCCCTGCGGACATCGAGCCGGGCAAAGCCGAAATCACTTCCCTGTTTGATGCAGGCATCACTTCCATTGCCATTGATGCCTCTCATATGCCCGATGACCAGAACCTGCTGGCCAATCTGGAACTGGCATCGTTTGTCCCGAACTGGGCCGGTCTGGAAACCGAGGTGGGAGAAATCAAAGGCAAACTGGGCTTATCCACGGCCCAGGAGGCCCTGTTTCTGATCCAGGGCTTAAACGCCCACGGCATTTTTCCGGACTGGATCGCTTTGAACAACGGGACCACCCACGGCATCGAGCAAAGCGATGCCGGCATTGACGTCCCATTGACCGCACAGATCCATGAGGCCCTGGCCCCTTATAAGGTATCCGGGGCTCAGCACGGCACCTCGGGCAACAGCTCGGACCGGCTCCGGCAGATCGCTGAACAGACCCGAACCACCAAAGCCAATGTGGCCACGGCCCTGCAGATGATTTCCTGGGGGGTTCGGGTCAATGATTATGGGAATGCCATTTTAGATGACGCCGGCCAGTTTATCAAACAGCCGGACAAAGGCGTGGATGAAGCCATCTGGCAGCAGATGCTGACCTATGCCAAAGACCAGGGGCTCACCGGCGGCAATTTCAAAAAACTCAATGCGCCGTTTGAAAACCGTTTTCTGGCCC
>JAABRW010000261.1 GCA_011390695.1 Desulfotignum sp. | reverse complement strand
CAATTGGTTGGCCTTGTCGATATCAACACCGGAATCAGCATAAGTCAGTGAATCATTCATGAAAATCACCTTGTGTGTGGATGGTTGGAACCTTATAAAACCCTGACAATGATAAACATATGGGGGTTAAAAGTCAAAAGATTTTTGACACAGGCGCCTATATATTGTATCTATCATAATTTTTAACACAGACCAATTTTTCGGAGAGAATAAAAGCCATGAAAACAATCCACATCGGTATTCTGGGGTTTGGTGTTGTGGGTACGGGGGTGGCAGCGCTGCTGACCCGTAAAAAGCGGCTGCTGGAATCCAGAACCGGTGCCCGTTTAAACCTGAAAACCATTGCTGATATTGATACACAAACCCACCGGGGGATAGATCTTGGCAGCACAGATCTGGTATCTGATGCCATGACCGTGCTCACGGACCCGGATATTGATATTATTGTGGAACTTATCGGCGGAGAAACCGTGGCCGGAGAATTTATCTGCCAGGCCCTGGAAAACAAAAAACATGTGGTAACCGCCAACAAGGCACTGCTGGCAGGATGGGGCAACGATCTGGTAAAAACCGCCCGGAAAAACCAGGTGGACCTGGCGTTTGAGGCCAGTTGCGGGGGATGCATGCCCATTATCAAAACCCTGCGGGAATCTCTGGTTGCCAACGATATCACATCCATGTCCGCTATTTTGAACGGGACCTGCAACTACATCCTCACCAGGATTTCCCGGGAGGGATGTTCTTTTGAAGATGCCCTGAAAAAAGCCCAGGAACTGGGTTTTGCTGAAGCAGAACCGTCTCTGGACATTGACGGCCATGACACCGCCCATAAACTGGCCATACTCAATGCCCTGTCCCATGGGATGGAAATTAATCTTAAAGATATCCATGTGGAGGGCATCCGGCACATCACTCCCACGGATATTGCATTTGCAAAATCTTTTGGTTACACCATAAAGCTGCTGGCCATCGGTAAAATTCACGGGGACCATGTGGAGGCCCGGGTGCATCCCACCATGATTGACAATAACAATCCTTTGTCCCATGTGGACCATTCCATGAATGCCATTGCCATTGATGCGGATGCCACGGGCAGGACCATGCTATACGGGCACGGGGCCGGCATGATGCCCACAGCCTCGGCCGTGCTCAGTGATATTGCCGATATTGCCCGAAATATTATCTGCGGGACCAAACGCCGGGTTCCCATCATGGGGTATCCGGAAGACAATATCCGGCAGATTCCTGTGCTGTCCATGAAAGAATTGATGACCCGGTATTACCTGCGGTTCGAGGCCCAGGACCATCCCGGGGTTTTATCCAGAATTTCCGGCATTCTGGGGGAAAACAAGATCAGCATCAAATCCGTGCACCAGAAAGGGCGCAAAACCAACGGCAACGTACCGGTGGTCATGATCACCCATACAGCCAGAGAAGAATGGGTACAGAATGCACTTTCCCGGATATCGGCCACAGACTGTGTGGTGGGGGATCCCATGGTGATCCGCATCGAAGAGGAGGTGGCCTGATGGATATGCTTGTGGCAGACCTGGAAGGGGTGTTTCTTCCGGAAATCTGGATCAATGTGGCCCTGAAGACCGGCATAGAGGAATTGAAACTCACCACCAGAGATATCAGTGATTATAATGTACTGATGACCAGACGTCTGGCGCTTCTAAAGGAGCACAACCTCAGGATCCAGGATATCCAGGCGGTAATCGCCACCTTGGAGCCTCTTCCCGGCGCCAGGGAAACTTTGGACTGGATACGCTCCCGCTCCCAGATCATCATATTGTCAGATACATTTGAGGAGTTTGCAAAACCCCTGATGCCCGGCCTGGGATTTCCCACCCTTTTGTGTCACAGCCTGACCATTGATAACCAGGGCAATATCACAGACTACAACCTGCGCATTGACAACCAGAAGGAAAAAGCGGTGGAAGCGTTTAAGGGCCTGCATTACCAGGTGACGGCCTTTGGAGATTCTTACAATGATATCGACATGATCCAGGCCGCGCACCAGGGGTTCTTCTTTAAACCCCCTGCATCCGTGGTTACCGATTTCCCGGACATACCTGTTACCCGGAACTATGAGGAACTCAAAACCATGATAGGATCACTGCTTCACTAAGATATGAACAAAGCCCCGGTAAATTCGAATCAGCCTGTTTTCAGATGTCCCGCATTCAGGGACTGGTTGGGTGATAGCGGCAGATATATCTGAAAGACACTGCCTGATCCCGGCTGACTGTTCACTGTGATGCAGCCCCCATGGGCTTTGATAATGCCCATTACCACAGACAGTCCCAGTCCCCGGCCCATGAATTTTGTGGTAAAAAAAGGATCAAACAGTTTTTCGATATCCCTGGCAGGTATCCCGCAGCCGGTGTCTGATACCTTCAGGCAGGCATGGGCAATATCCCGCGGCTGCCAGTCAAAGGGGGTGCGTCTGGCGGGAATGTGCTCATGGGAGTCCACCGTGATACCCAGGGCAATGTCGCCCCGGGTATCGGAAATGGACTCCCAGGCATTGGTGATCAAATGGGTCAGAACCTGCTGTATCTGCATTGGATCGGCATGGATGACGGGCCCGGAATCGGGAAAATCAACAGTAAGTATCATGCCCTTGGGGATTGCTGTCTGGAAAAGGGACAGGGCCTTTCGGCAGGACTCAGAAAGATCTGTCGGCCTGTATTTCCCGGGTGCATGGCCAAGATACAGGAGCATCTGTCTGCTCACTGATGTTGCTTTATGGGCGGCCATCATGGCCTGAAACAGATTTTTACGGTACCCTGCATCAATGGGCAGATCATCCAGGGCAATTTCCAGATTGCCCATCACCGCACTGAGCTGGTTGTTGAAAAGGTGGGCAATGGATCCGGCCATGCGGCCCAGGCTTTCAAGTTTCCGGCGCTGCGCAGATTGCGATTCCACAGCCTTGCGCTCTTTTTCCAATGCCCTCTGGTTGAGAATGTTTTTTACGGATGAAAACATTTCCCGGGTTTCAAACGGTTTTTTCAAATAATCGATGGCACCCATCCGCAGGGCTTTGACAGCAGTGTCTGTTGACGATTTGCCGGTCATGATAATAACCGGGGTATCAATTTTCCGGTTGATTTTGTTTTCAATCACCTGAAAACCATCCATATCCTTCATGAATATGTCCAGCAGAACAAGATCAAATGTTTCCTCTGTTAAAAACTGCAGGGCATCACTGCCATTGAAACATGTCTTTACTTCATAATCCTGGGAGGATAAAAGGGTTTTCATGCTGTGGCAGAGTCGCGGTTCATCATCTACAACGAGAATTTTCGGATTTATGATCATTGCTGCCCTTAATCAAAGATTTGGCTGCATTTGCATTTTTTTCAATGAATCATATGCATACCTCATCTGAGCAGGGGAGTAAAGTATGTTTTTTTTTAAGTTTTAAGTCAGGATTGCGGCTCGCCTTTTCCGGTCATTTTAATCCACCCTGTATCTGCGCCTGTGGTAAAATTTTGGATAAAAATATAACAAAAGACTTGACCTTTAAACATTTTTGGCCTATATTGATCGAATTGATGCGGGGTGGAGCA
>JAABRW010000260.1 GCA_011390695.1 Desulfotignum sp. | reverse complement strand
GTTCATGCAACGCTTTCTGGAGCTGTTTGACACGGTTTTTAATTTTTTCATCCATGACCTTTTTCCCCCTTTCCCTTGGTTTTTATGAAAGACGTCAGCCGTCAGCCATCAGTACTCAGCTAAAAGCTAAAAGCTAACAGCTTCCATAATTTGTTGTGCCCGCCAGGGCATGGATGTTATACCAGTGTCCGGGCAAATGACAGGGCCGCCCGGCAGGCATCCTGACGTGCGGTTTTAAACCGCTGTTTTTTAAAGCCCGGGGCCCAGTTTCCGGCAGCCAGGCTGTCAGATACCACCAGCAGGGCCGTAACCTGAATATTGCGGAATGCAGCCACGGAAAACAGAGCAGAACATTCCATTTCCACGACAACAGCGCCCTGGCTTTTAAACCAGGCAATTTTTTTGGGTGTTTCCCGGTAAATGGCATCTGTGGTCCATACCGCCCCCCTGGTAAAGGCCACACCCTGCGCAAAAAGATTGTCAGCCAGGCATGTGGATAGTGCTTCATCAGGAAAGCTTGCCGGCACATCCGGATCCAGAACGGCATAATGCCGGGAGGTACCCTCGTCCACCAAAGCCGAGGTCGGCAAAAGCAGATCCCCGGCCTGCAGGCTTTCCGTAAGAGAGCCGCACCACCCCAGAACAATTATCCGGGTGACACCCCTGGCCTGCAGGGATTCCATCAGCATGGCAGCATAAGCCGATCCCACAAAAGGACCGGTTACCGATATTTTCTGCTGATCCAGGATAAGGCTGCTTAAAAAAAACGGAACTGTCCGGTCCCGGGCCATGCCTGCTTTGAACAGTTTGAAATCCGACGGTGTGGAAACCATGACAGCCACCGGACCCAGATCCGGGGCCTTTCTGGTACCCAGGGGCGGCACAAGGGATGCCTCATTCAGGTCCAACCAGGCCGGATAATTCATCCTTTACCTCATCAATAATATCATACAACCACATGACATCTTCCACAGACAGGCGGCCCGCCTTGGAGGGGGCCCGATCGGTGCCGTCTTTTTTCTTCAGTATTCTGGGGCCGATCTGCAGTTTCGGCTCACCATCACCATACTGCTGAATGGAAATCAGCAGCCCGGTTTCTTCGTTCTTCCACTCTTTGATTTTCTTGTCTTTCTCAGGATCATAACCTGCCATATATGTTCTCCTTTATCTCTTGTCGGGTAATGAATATTCTCAAAATTTATTTGTATTACTACTGGCTTGAAGTAGCACAGGGGATCATTCAATCATGACTCCCCGGACATCAATCTGTGTATCCAGCAACGCAGCATGGGGTGTTGCCTGCAGCAGGGCCTGCCATGCTTTTTCCAGGGCGGATATGTCATCTGCATTGCCCACGGACCAGAGGCATCCGCCCCCGCCCGCCCCTGTAAACCGGGCACCGCACCGGTGCTGTTCTGCCGTTTCAAACAGCAGTTTTCCGGTGTTGTCAAGGACATCCGGTGTCATGGCAAGGCGCAGCCGGGTTTCTTTGTTCATCAGATCAGCAGCCAGGGTATAATTCCTGTTCTGAAGGGCCTGGAAAAACTGTCTGGTGATGTGGAGTATCTGTGCAAAAATGGTTCTGGTTTTTCCCTGTACAAAGGACCGCACCCACTGGCTGTTGATATCTTTGGACACATGGGGGATACCGCAGTAGGCCACCAGCATGTGGGAACCAAACTTTCGGGCCTGGGCATCTGATGTAAACAGGGGAAACCGTTCAAATCCCGGGCCGTTTTTGCCCATTTTCCACTCCCACAGATGGGCCCCGCCGAATGCGGCAGCCGCCTGGTCCTGGACCCCGCAAACAACCCCTGCCACGCTGGATTCTATATAATGGGCCAGCCATGCCAGGTGTTTTGGGTCGGTTTTTTTGTCCAGGGCCGCATAAAAGGCTGCCAGAACAGCCACTGCTGCTGCGGAAGATCCGCCAAGGGCACTTCGCGGCGGAGAGGTGGATGCAATTTGAATATGCACACCATGGGCATTGAAATACTGGGCGCAGGCAAACATCAGCCCCATGGGATGGTCAAAGGGTGCTTCCCCCTGCGCAAATTCAGCCGTATCAAATCCTTTTGATGAAATCTTGATTTTTCCACTGCAATGGGGGTGAAGGGAAACAAATGTCCGCAGGTCTATGGCCATATTAAACCCTGCGGGGTTGAGATGTGCCAGGGGCAGATAAAAAGTGGAAATATCCAGGGTACCGCCGAAATCCACGCGGCAGGGAACCGAGGAGCGCACCTGTTTTTTTTCCAGAATCCGGCTTAAATCCATTGTTCCTGCCGCAACCGCCGTAAAAAATTTAAACTTTTGAACTCTTGTCCGATGTGAAAAGGAATAAACGATTCTAAAAGCAGCTGGCCTTCTTTGACGGCAAAACTGGAAAACCGTATCCTGTCGGCTCTTTGCATATCTGTGGTGTTCATCCAGAACAACTGCTTCAAGGTGCCCTTGGATACATCCATGCCGTAGCCGGAACCGTTGACCCGGCACCCGGGGCAGATAATACGTCCTTCCTGAAAATCAAACCGCAGGGTTTTCACAGGGATGTTGTCCACCAGGGTGTTGCAGCTTTCACACCGGTGCATATTGGGGGTGAACCCGGAAATGCTCATGAACCGGATCTGGAACAGCAGGCTCAACACCTCTTTGGGCATATCAGAGCGGTTGAGCATGTCAAGGGAAAATACCAGCAGGTCATACAGCCGGGGCTGGGCCCTGCCCTCTTCCAGCCACAGATGGGTCATCTCCACCCAGTAACTGGCATAGGCGGTTTTAAATATATCATACCGGATATTGGCAAATCCGTTTTCCAGGTCTGTCTGGGCCAGGGTCACCAGGGCATCTTTGTTCTTTTTGGGAAAAGTACCCTGGATATGGTTAAGGGAAAACAGATCCAGGGCACCGGAAAACCGTTTCACACTTTTTTTGGCATTTTTTGCCATTACCGTGGTTTTCCCTCTGGTCTGGGTCATAAAAGTAACAATCAGATCATGGTCCCCGTATTCAATCTTGCGCAGCAAAATGGCATTTGTTCTGAAATCAGACATGATCATTTCCGGTTAGCTTTTAGCTGTTAGCTTTTAGCTTTTAGCTGTTAGCTGTTAGCTTTTAGCTTTTAGCTGTTAGATAGAGCTTACAGCATGATTTTCACATGGGCATTTTTTTTCAAAGAGTCAATCCATTGGGCAAATTTCTCCTCTCCCTGTTTCCGGTACAAAATATCCTGGATCTCATCTTTTGCCTCCTCCAGGGTTTTGCCACCGGAAACCAGGATGTCTTCCACATAGATAATCTGGTATCCCTGGCCGGCCCGGATCACCCGGGAATACTCTCCTTTTTCCAAGGGCAGGACAGCTTCCCTGATGGCATCATTGAAATTATCAATGGCAAAGACCCCGAGATCTCCGCCTTCATCTGCATTGGCGGCCAGGGAATACCGCCGGGCAGCTTCCTGAAAAGACAGGCCCTTGTCAAGCCTGGAAACAACTTCCTGGATAGCCTGTTCCGTATCCAAAAGAATATTGCGCAGCTTGTATTTTTTTTCCCCTGTAAATTTGTCTGCATGCTGTTCAT
>JAABRW010000270.1 GCA_011390695.1 Desulfotignum sp. | reverse complement strand
CATTGTTTCTTCGGACATCATCAAAGACCCCCGGGCTTCCATTTTTGATCCGAGCATGACCCAGGTGGTTGACGGGGATCTGCTCAAGGTGATGAGCTGGTATGACAATGAATGGGGATATGCCTCTCAGATGGTCAGGGAAGCAGTCAAAACAATGCATTGAACAGGATCGCTTAATTAATATAATTTATTTTGTAGAAGGAGAAATTAACATGAAAAATGACGGTTCCAAACCAACGACAACAGATGCCGGGATCCCGGTGAGCAGTGATGAATATTCCCTTACTGTGGGTCCGGATGGTCCTTTGCTGTTGCAGGACCATTACCTTGTCGAGCAGATGGCCAACTTCAACCGGGAGATGATTCCGGACCGCCAGCCCCATGCAAAAGGCTCGGGCGCTTTCGGATATTTCGAAGTGACCCAGGATATCAGTGCCTACACCAGGGCGGCTTTATTTCAGCCGGGCACGAAGACCGATGTGCTGGCACGATTTTCCACAGTGGCCGGGGAGAGCGGCAGCCCCGATACCTGGCGGGATGTGCGCGGTTTCGCGCTCAAGTTCTATACCACCGAGGGCAACTACGATATGGTGGGTAACAATACGCCGGTGTTTTTTGTGCGTGATCCCATGAAGTTTCAGCACTTCATTCATTCCCAGAAGCGCCGTGCGGACAGCGGTCTGCGTGACAATGACATGCAATGGGATTTCTGGACCCTGTCTCCGGAATCAGCCCATCAGGTCACCATTCTTATGAGCGACCGCGGGGTCCCCAAAAGCTACCGGCACATGAATGGGTACACGAGCCACACTTACATGTGGGTCAACCCAGATGGCGAGCGCTTCTGGGTGAAATACCACTTTAAGACCGACCAGGGCATCGATTTTCTCCCCCAGGAGGAGGCAGACCGAATTGCGGGTGAGGATGCAGATTGCCACCGCCGGGATCTGTCCAGTGCCATCAACAGGGGTGATTATCCCGGCTGGACCCTCAAGGTGCAGATCATGCCTTTTGAAGATGCCAAGACTTACCGGTTCAACCCCTTTGATCTCACCAAGGTCTGGCCCCACGCGGATTACCCTGTACATGAGGTGGGTCGGCTGACCCTGAACCGCAATCCAACAGATTTTCATACCGAGATCGAGCAGGCGGCATTCGAACCCAACAACCTGGTTCCCGGGATTGGTCCCAGCCCGGATAAGATGCTGCTGGCCCGCCTGATTTCCTATTCTGACGCCCACCGGGCCCGCCTGGGTGTCAACTATAAGCAGATCCCGGTCAACCGACCCAAGAGCCCGGTGCACAGCTACAGCAAGGGCGGAGCCATGCGGGTTCAGAACGTGTCTGATCCGGTGTACACACCAAATTCCAAGGGCGGTCCCGAACCCGACCCTGAGCGGTATCCTGAACAGGCCGTTTGGGATGCAAACGGCGATTTCATGCGTGCGGCATACACCCTGCGCAAGGATGATGACGACTTTGGCCAGCCCGGCACCCTGGTGCGCCAGGTCATGGATGATGCCCAGCGTGACCGGCTGGTATCCAATGTGGTCGGACATCTTAAAAACGGCGTTTCAGAACCGGTTCTGCAGCGTGCCTTTGAATATTGGCGAAACATTGATAAGAAGATCGGTGACCGGATTGCAAAGGGTGTGACCGGGGGATGACGTTTTGAAAAAGCCTTTAATATGATTTTGTACCACATAAGTTGGATATTTGAATATCGTGCAACTTATTGAAATAACTCATTTAAAAATTTCATGCGATTGCCCTGACCCTTGAAGCGGCAAAGGTGCTGGAGCACCTTGACTCTCATTCCGACTGGTGATCGACTGGATTTGAGGTTTTTCAAATGCATATGACCGATAAAAAATCAGTTTTCAAACGGATAAGAGGTGCCATTCAAAATCATGATGCCGGTGCTCTGGCAGATATTTTTGATGAATGCCCCTCTGCTGATATGGCAGATGTTATTGAGCATCTGGAACCTGGTGAACGGGTTTTTATGTTTACTGCGTTCACTGTTGAACAGGCCGGAGAAGTTCTGGCAGAAATTGAGTCTCCGGTACAGAAACAGATTCTTACCGGTCTGGATAACCAGCTGCTTTCCGACATTCTTCAGCAGCTTCCGTCTGATGATGCTGTCGATATTTTGGGAAATCTTTCAGAGGAACGAAGCGAAGACATTCTTGAGATGATCGGTCGTAATGTGTCCCGGGAACTTGAAAATCTCCTGAAATACGGGAAAGAGACGGCCGGCGGCATAATGGATCTGGAATTTGTTGCCGTATCAGAAGATAAAACAGTTGGGGATGTAGTTACAATAATTCGTGAAAAAAAAAAGGTAAAAAATCTGTATCATGTCTGGGTGCTGGATCACCAGGACAAGCTTTGTGGTGTCTTGTCCCTGAAGGATCTGCTTGTTGAATCGCCTGATCGCAGGATCAGAGATATTATGAATCCTGAAGTGATTTTTGTCCATGCCCAAAAGGATCAAGAAGAAGTCGCCGGACTTTTCAAAAAACATGACCTGGTCAACATGCCTGTGGTGAATGACCATGGTCAGCTGCTGGGCCGCATTACCCATGATGATATCATCGATGTCATCGAAAAAGAGCTGGACGAAGATCTGTCTTTGATGACCGGTGTCATGGGGCAACCAATTGCCGAAGAATCCACTCTGAAAATATCCAGGGCGCGTCTTCCATGGCTTATAACAGGGGTAATGGGCGGTATTGTTGCCGCTATTGTGATCAACCAGTTTGAAACAACACTGGAAAAGATTCTTGCATTGTCTTTTTTCTTTCCTGTGATCATGGGTATGGGCGGCAATACAGGGACCCAGGCGGCCACTATCGTTGTAAGGGGAATGGCCACGGGTGATATCAGTCTTATTAATATTAAAAAGCGGCTCTGGCTGGAAATGAGGGTGGCGTTTGTCAACGGCATCGTCTGCGGGCTTTTTTTGGGACTGATTGTGGGCTTCTGGTTTTCCGACTATGCCCTGGGAGGTATTGTGGCGCTGGCCGGAGCATTGGTTATTTTAAATTCCGGTGTCACCGGTTCAGCCGTACCGTTTGTTTTACGAAAATGCAACATCGATCCTGCTCTTGCCACCGGTCCGCTTATAACCACCTTGAATGACATTCTGGGTCTGCTGATTTATCTGGGTCTTTTAACCCTTTTTTTGGGGGAAGCCGTTTGAAAAAGCAGATTTCCAACAGATACTTTTACAATAGATAAAGATAACCACAGTATCGGCAGGAATATGCCGGGAAAGGAAAAAACATGAGCAAGATAGCGGTAATTATCGATGAGTGGTTTGAAGATTCAGAATACACTGAACCTGTCAGCGAATTCAGGGGAAAAGGGCATGACATTATCCATGTCGGCCTTGAAAAGGGGAAAACGGTAAAAGGCAAAAAACAACAAACCCCGGTAATGATTGATCAAAGCGTAAACCAGACAGGTGCAGACCATTTTGATGCGCTTCTCATCCCCGGGGGTTATTCGCCGGATCAGCTGCGTGCCCACCCGGGTGCTGTGGCGTTTGTACGGGATTTTATGGAAAAAGACAAACCGGTTTTTTCCATCTGCCACGGCCCGCAGCTGTTGATTTCAGCGGATGTGATCAAGGGCAGGACATTGACCGGCTTTACCTCCATTATTCAGGACATTAAAAATGCGGGTGCAACGTTTGTAGATGAGGCAGTTGTTACGGACAAAAATCTTGTGACCAGCAGAAATCCCAATGATCTGCCGGGCTTTATTCATGCGGCATTGGAAAAACTGGCGTGAACAAAGAGATCATATTCCCCGGGCTCTCTTTATTCAGGCATGCCGAAAAAACGGTGGAAAAATTCATTAATGATCCGGACAATGCCGAGCATTTGTTCTTTTTTTGAACTGTCATCATATCAATCGGATTATTCTGGCTCCAGAACGGCGGCAGAATGTTCATCTGGGACCAAAGCTTCCGAATTGAACCTGGATTACACTAAAACCGGCATGGATACTATAATTCCGGCTTTATTCTAAAAATGCGATTTTTTGAAAATTAAATTATGCTTAATATTCAGTTGGTTATTAAATTATCATTAGTGGTTTTTAAAATCGATTTTGCCTCGGAAATGATTAACTGACAAGGATTTGAAGGGGGTCCGAGGAAATTTGGCGGTTTTGTGTGAAAACCCCCATTCAAAAACAACCCGCAAAAATTTATCGAGCAGGTGTCGACAATTATCCAGCACCAGATACGTCTCTTTGTTGTTGATGGCATCAAATATCACAAGATTGGTGACGATCAGTTTTATGCGCAGGAGCTTTTCAGTGATAACGAGCTGTTTGGTTATCTACAAAAAAACATGGTAGAAAGCCAAAAATCGGTCTTTGACCATGTGGTGTACGATTCGGATATAGAACTGGAGTTTGCCATCGCTTTCGAACGAAGTGATGACATAAAGCTGTACGCAAAGCTTCCGGACTGGTTCAAGATCGACACCTCACTGGGAACCTATAACCCGGACAGACGATTGCTCAATCGACACAATTATTACACCAGATCGCGCTTTACACTGGTATTCCAGTTAGTGGAATAGACGCGCTGCTCACTCTCATAAGCATCAAGTTCCGCATGGATATGAAAAGAGTCCGCATCAGAGCTGAGCACGGTGCGGGTAACAGTGCGGACATTCCAGTCTCCACGACAAAATCCTCGATTCCAGACAGTTTCTCCGCGTAGTGTGTTGAAGTCATCCCCCTGATAACTGTACCATTCCTCTGCGCTGCGCTGCATGTCAATATCGGCATCGGGGATATGGACGGTGCCATCATCATTAATCACCTCCAGTGTCGTCTGACCGGTGCCCAGATCGCGGATAACCCGCCAGCTGTGGCGTGTCCATCGTAGAGTTTTCTTCACCAGTGGTTGAGCGCCTTCCGGGTCGGCAAAGTCAATGTGCTGATCCGTCTCATCAAGCGGGGGGCGCACCGGTAATCCCAGGGAGCTGGTACCGGTACGGATCGTTAAACGGACAGGTCGCGGTGCCGGCCAGGCCAGCGGCCAGTAGGAGGTGGAGATGGAAACACGCAGACGGTGACAACTGGGAAAACTATAGCCGATGTCATTAAGTTTAACCTGCACACGGTAGAAACGTGACGGTTCCAGCATTTTTGGGTTTTCTGATCCCTCTCGATGAGTGAGATTAAGCAAACCATAAGTGACCCGGGTCGCCTTGTCATCGGGTGCCACATCAGAGAGACGCACAGCAATCATTGCCACCGGCTGATCACTGCTCAGTTCCAGATCAAGCCAGGGGTTGCCGAGGATTTCCAGCGGTTTTTCGAGTGGCTGGCTGTCGAACACCAGCGCTCCACCGTCCTCTTCGCGCTGATCGTGGGGCTGGTCCGGGGCGGCGGCGTAGGAACACCATTTGCCGGCAAAAAGCCCTGTACTGAGCGGCGACTCAATGGTCATGGACATCTCTTCAACCTCAACCTGCGGTGATTCGAGAGTACCGGGATAGGACAGGGTCAAGGCCTGTTCCTGGACATTGGGAGAAGGCCAGGTGGGCTCACCGATCCAGCGCCCTGGGCGCCACTCGTAGTAGGTATCCGGCGGTACATACTTTTGTATCCATGCCCGTAGCATCGGTTCATCCATTATTCCTGTGTTCTGCTCTTTAAGCCAGTGATCCCACCATCGAAGTGCCTCCTGTAAAAATCCGATGGCAGGTCCGGGAATTCCTTCATGGGGGTACTTGTGGCTCCATGGTCCGACCAGGCCAAGGCGTGGAACCTGCAATCCGGTGAGCAAACGGAATACAGCATTGGAGTACCCATCGGCCCAGCCGGAAACAGCCATAACAGGACACTGTATCGCACTCCAATCCTCACAGATGGAACCATGACGCCAATAGTCATCACGTCGCTGGTGGTGCAGCCACTTCTCTAACCACAGGCTGCTATTATGGAGACGTTCCATCCACATTTCGCGCCATTTTTCACCCACCATTGCAGGATCAGGAGGAAGCGAGTTGAAGGCGAACATGGTGGATGCCCAGGAGAGATTATCACCGAGAAGACAGCCTCCCATATTGTGCACATCATCAGCATAACGATCATCGGTGGAACAGACTGTGATCACTGCTTTGAGTTCCGGAGGACGCATGGCGGCAATCTGCAACCCATTAAATCCACCCCAGGAAATGCCGATCATACCGATATTGCCGTCGCACCAAGGTTGGGCGGCAAGCCATCGTAAAATTTGCGTTCCGTCGTCCAGTTCACTCTGCAGGTACTCGTCTTTCAAGATACCTTCGGAGTCTCCACTACCACGAATATCCACACGCACACAAGCATAGCCGTGACCAGAAAAGTAGGGATGCATAATATCATCACGAGCACGGGTATTATCGCGGCGGCGGTAGGGAATATACTCAAGGATCGCTGGAACCGGCTGTTCTTCAGCAATTTCCGGCAGCCAGATTCTTGCAGCCAGCTTAATGCCATCGGACATCGGGATCCAGACCAGTTCATGGTGTTTACATTTGTAAGGAAACTCGCTTCGTATCCGCATAATCAGGCCGCTGCTCCTTCATCGAATTCAAGGGGGAGTTCCTTTTTCAATTCTTCAAAGTGAGCTTCAAGGCTCTCGGGATCAGAGGCGCCCATGAAAACAACTGCTACTTCAAAACTGTAGGCATCCTGACCGGGAAGTTCCGATAACAACATTCCTTCCTCCACTGCGATCTGAATCATGGTACCTGGGTATCGCGTTTCTAATTTTTTCAGCTCATCTTCGGTGGGCACTCTGGTGACCCGAGCATTGCGATGGCGGCGCAGCATGAATTTGGCCGCAGTAGTATACTGCTCCTTTTGACTATAATATTCCGGTTCACGTCCCAGGGCAATATCAATGGCTACCTGATGATGGGTAGAACCATAGACATCAACAAAAAGCGGACAGTGGGATTTGGACAAACGTGCATTGACTTCTAACTGCCAGATACAATCGTTCTTTTTATCCCAGTAGAATTCGATGTTGAAAGGCGTGTTGTCCAGTCCAAGAGCGGGAATGGTACGCTTGGCCGCATCAATCATCCGTTCTTGTACACTTTGTGGCAGCCTGGAAGGAAGCTGATACCTGGAAAAGGAAGAGTTATAGCGTCCTTCACGGAAGGAATCGACTACTCCATAGATATGCGCTTTGCCGTTACGGATATAGCCTTCCGTGGTGCACTGTTCTCCGCCGATGGGTTCTTCGGCTATGCACCAGAAGGCATCGATATTGCTTGGAATGTCGGGGGGAAGCTCACAGCGGCTGGTAAACGCTCGAAAGGGCTCACCGAAAAGACCTATACCCTCTCGTGTCAGGCGTAAAGCTTTATCCAGCTGTTGCCGGTTGCCAATAAAAAAAGCCATCTGTGAGGAGAAGGCGATGACCGGTTTCAGCCAGAAGGGATAGGCGAGCTCAATCTTCTTGGCCGCATTTTCCTCAAAGGGGTTGACCGGTTCAAACCTGGGCGTACATTCGGGAACAACCTGTTTCTGGCGCAGCCTGTACCAGTATTTATGTTCAGACACCAGTATGTTCGGTAGGGTGGGGCCGCCGAGTCCAAACTTCTTGCGAAACACTGCAAGCATGAGAGGAGTGGGAAAATCCCAGTGACCGATAATAGCATCGATATTGCCGTCAAAATCTTCAAGTTGACGGCTCCCATACTCTATCATTTCCTCTATGGCGTAATGTTTAGGATGAATTATTTGATCGTAAACAAGAAGATTGTGGAAGCTGTAGCTGTCGGCATTGCGGACCGTATTCAGAATCTTGCGGTGGAAATCGTCGAGACCGATAACAAAGATATTTTTTTTCACGATATCTCCTTGGCTGGTTGTTTTACCTCGATGATGACTCGTACGATTTAACTATAACACAATTCTCTTTAGGCTGTCAAAATGAGTCAGAGGGGCTCAGGGCAAACGCATCTAAATTGTATTGACTCCAAGCACTTTCATGAGGTAAGAATTATCCCATCCTGCTTGCAGGCATTTGACATTCATGCTCTTTTTCATACTGTTTTCCTGCTTCAGCAGGTTCATGGCAATGTGGCGTACCATTGCAAAATTTTCAGCTGAATTACCGGGTGTGTCCCACCTTGTTAAATCTGCAAAAATTAGACCAAATTTTAAATGTCCATAATTCCTTTAAAAAGGAAATATTTTCATGAAAAATAATGGTTACTATTCCTATCCTCAAGGGTAAAAAAACGATCAAATTTTCATAAAATTCGATTTCGGCTTAATTTTGAGCCTGCTTTGTCAAATCAAATAATCTCCCTATGTAAAAGGTGGGACACACCCTTGCGTCAACCTTGGGAACCTTGTGCTGAATAAAATCCATGTCCAAAGCGCTTTGCTGTAACCAGGGATAAGCGGTCAATGCTTTGAGTGTATCCGGTCTGGTTGAAAAACTGTTCATGAATATCAACGGGACTTCAGGATTCAGGTGCCGGTTCTGCAACACCGTAATATCCAGAAAAGACAACAAAGACTTCACTTTTATCAGGCTCTTGGGTCCGTTCAAGCCCATGCTCGTTCCCAGTCCGCCGTTTAACTTGATATTCACGGTTTTGGACAGGTGCTGCCTGCCGGTATTGGTCATGTCTTCCTGCTTTCGGGCATTCAGGGAGTCAATGTCAAAAAGGAGGTTGAACCGGGTTGATATCGGTTTCCGGAATGAGCCCGGTTTTTTCATTTACGAGATGTTTATATTGCTGTCTGGAATTTTCTATGACAATCCCGGGCAGCTTTTCTGCGGTCATTTTTTGTAAAAATGGATCAAACTTTTTTTCGAAATCTGTCATGCTATCCCTCTTTTTTGTGTCATGCTGGCATCCCCAGAACTGGTCGGCAGCAGTTTTTGTTAAAAAAAACGCCTGTTCTTTTTTCTGCCCGTAATTTTCGTTTTTTGAGGTGTGATTTTCAATCAGGAAAACCATGTACATGCAACAGTAGTCGTATGTAAAAAAACAGATGTCGGATATGTAGTTTTTTTGTAAGGTCGGTGATCTCTTTTTTTGCGGATTGCCACATACATCGCAATGCTGTGGATAACCAAACAGATCTCTTTGACAGGTGTATGAGGCTGACTTCTATCTACAGGACAGAACGGTTGAATATACAGTGTTTCCCTGATGGATCAGGCAGGGCCCGGTATATTAATATAAAGACAAGCCTAAGCAACAATTAATATGTATTATAACGGATAACCCGAGGGGGATAATATGGTGGATGCAAGGTGGTCAAAGCTTCTTTCTCTTTGTGAACAATCATCATGAAGATCTGGGATTTACAGATATGCAGAGAACACCGGTTTGTGGAGGGCGAAGGACCGCTGGATGCAGATATCATGCTGGTGGGACAGAACCCCGGGGCAAAAGAGAACCGGACTGGAAGGCCCTTTGTGGGAAGAGCAGGGCAATACCTGGATAAGGTGCTGGAACAGTCGGGAATGAAAAGAAACCGCATATATATAACAAGCATTGTAAAATGTAAAACCCTGATAACAGGAAACCCACCCGGCATGAGATCCGCATTTCCATTCCTTATCTGGTCAACCAGATAAACCATATTGCACCAGAGCTGGTTGTTCTGATGGGCACCGTTGCCTGGAACACACCGAGAAGCAAGGACATCACCTATATTGAGACATACCATCCAGCTGCGGCAATGAGATTTCCAAAAATACAAAAAAAATTTGAAAATGATTTCAAAAAAATAGGAGATGTATATGAAAAAAAAATCAGAAGAGGTGAAAAGTGGAAAATTCATTAAAATAATGACACTATGAAAAGGCTTCCTGATATGTAACTATCAGCCGGGGTGCGGAGGAATTATGCATCGTATGTATCTTGTTTTGATCGGACCCCGGCGGAACAATATATTAAGAGATGAAAAATGCCTGTCGGTATGACAGGCAGTGTCCGGTATATTGAAAAAAACGGCGATATTGACCATTTTCCTTTCATCATTAATTTCGATGACGGGAATCGATTTTATGCAGCCGCCACCAGAACTGAAACACAAAATACGAAGAAGAGTGAATGAAATCGGTTCTGTTCAGCCAGGTGATTGCCAAAGCGAAAACCATCGTATGGAACGGCCCCATGGGTGTGTTTGAGATGCCGCCGTTCATGGCCGGCACCTGTGCCGTTGCAAAGGAGATTGCCCGTGCCGGTGCCTTCAGTGTCGTCGGCGGTGGAAATACGGGCATGGCCGGCAGAGAATGCGGGGTAACCGATCAGGTGTCCTATGTATCAACCGGCGGGGGTGCCTTTCTGCATCTGATGGAGGGCAAGCCGTTGCCGGGCGTCCGCGCACTGGGGTAAACAGCTAAACGAAGAGGAATAAAATGACAACAAAACAAGAAATTGAAAATGAATTGAAACAATCGCTGGAAAATTACAAAGACAAAGTCAGTGAACTCGAAAACAACTTTATTGCAAAAAAAAGCCGGACAGATGCGGTAAACCACAAAATATGTGCTGAAAAAATTGACAGCCTGAAAACCGCACTCCAGGATCTGGAAAAAGAGATTGATGCATTGCGGCGCACCGACCAGCAGGACAACATTGACAAGGTAAAAAATGCCATGAAATTAATGATGGAAGATATTGATGAAGAGTTCAGATCTTCTCTGGCGTATTTTCATTAAATCCGGGATGGCTTCACCGGTTCTGATTCTCAGCCGGGGTCTGGAAAGAAAAAGCATCATGTTCTTTCCAGCTCTGACCGGGTTCATCGTTTTGCCGGGTATACTTTTGCTGCTCCCATAAATGGCGGTCAATTTTTATGTGGTCGACAATATTTTTAAAACCGAGAACATCCTGAATCATGCTGATCAATATCTCATGCTGGGTCCTGCTGGGCAAACAGCCTTCCAGGTAAATCCATCCTTCTTTGCTGTAATAATGAAGCTCATGGTCTTCAATGCGGTCATCCTGAAGTAACTGGTCTTCTATCATTTCCTGGATCTGGATATCTGAAAATCCAGATCCGGGGCGGGGATTCGCTTCTGCTGACCGCTGGCTTCGACCAGCCCCCCAATCTCAGAAACGATCCTATCATAATTTCAATGATTTGGCTTTAAAAATCGCGCTTATGTTAATGACATTGATTAGCAGCAATAAGTTTAAAAAAGATTGACTTTTGTCTGGTACTACTGTCCTATATGTTTCCAGGAAGAGTGAGGCTTGGGACTCTGGAAGATCCTCATGGCAGAAAAGTTGAATTTTCTATCAGGTTACCATATGAGAAATAAATTTCTTGGTACCGGCGTGCAGGGTTACCATCCAATAAAAAAGATAAAAGTCGTTATCTCCGGTCTGAAATATGCCGTAAGGTATGATTTCAGTGTCAGCTATAAACTGCTCCTGTCGGCTGTTATACTGATGATCTTTTTCTTTTTCCGCCAGTGGATTGATTTTCTGCTGTTAGCTGCGGCAACGGCAATGATGCTCCAGGCAGAACTCTTTAACAGCGCCATCGAGGCCATTTGTGATTATATAACCATTCAGGAGAGTCACAAAGTCAAAGTCATCAAGGATATTTCAGCTTCAGCCGCAGGTATTTGCATTTTTGTCTGGACCGTTATTCTGATGGTTGAAGGCTATAGAGTAGTTCTCTTGCTTATGAGTTAGGAGATACACGCCAATTTTATG
>JAABRW010000258.1 GCA_011390695.1 Desulfotignum sp. | reverse complement strand
TTCCAGAATGGTCACGGTGAAGATGAGCAGACCAAACGCCAGCAGATAAACAATATAATAGATGGGAAATTCCAGGTTCATGGAAACCTCGCCTGTTTTATATATATCTTCTGCATATAAAAACATCTGCCAGGTTATCAGACAAAACAGGATAAAGGTGAGGGTCCGGGTGAAAATATCCATCCAGGTTTGTGTTTTGTCAGGCAGCAGCCGCACCAGGATTTCCACCCCCACATGGCCATCCATTTTATAGGTATAGGGAAGGGCTGCCGCCACCACGATGGTGGCCAAAAATCCCACCAGTTCTACGGAACCGAAAACCGGAGACTTGAAAAACCGCCCGATAACATCCACCACCGTAAGCAGCATCATGGCGGTGAGGGCAATGGCACCGATCAATTTCAGAACATCGGAAAATTTGTTCAGGGCCTGGAAAATAATACGCATAATCAATCCTGTTTAAAAAAATGGGTTGCCGGGGATAACAGGTGGCCTGGGACAAAAGACCGGCCACCTGTTTTAGATACGACAATACCTATAAGTTGGCTTTTATGTAATCGACAACTGCTTTTCCATCAATGCCTTTTTCAGCGACACTCTTAATATACTCATCAACCACACTTTTTGCTTGTTTTGCCCATTTTTCTGCTTCTGCATCAGATTGTGAGATAACTTCTCCTCCCTTGGATTTGAAGAATGCCAGACCTTCTTCGTCAGATTCATCCCATGCCTGGCCGTGTTTGAGGGCAAATTCCGCATTTATTTCCTTTATGGTTTTCTGCTGGTCCGCAGTCAAACTGTTCCACTTGCTTTTGTTCATGAATACGGCAAATGTGGTGGTGTAGGCGGTTGAAAAGTTCTGGGTCATATAATCCACCACTTCCCCTACTTTCCAGCCTTTGTTGGTTTCCATGGGGTGCATGGATCCGTCCACAACACCTTTTTGCAGCATCTGATAGGTTTCTCCCATGGATTTTCCCACGGGAGATGCGTCCAGAGCAGCGACAAGTCTGCCACTGGTGCCGGTGCTTCTGATTTTCATGCCCTTGAAATCATCCAGGGTATGAACGGCCTTGTCCCGGGTATGGAGCAGTCCCGGACCATGGGCATGGAGGAACATAAGTTCCGTGTCTTTGAACTCTTCGGGATCGAATTTTTCCAATACACCGTTGGCAATGTTGGTGGCCTGAACACCGGATGAATATCCCATGGGCAGGTCAATGGCTGCCGCTACCGGGAACCGTCCCCTGGAATAGGCAAGCACTGTCATGCCGATATCGGCTATGCCCTGGACTACGCCGTCATAGGTCTGGGGCGCTTTGGTCAAAGTGCTGGCAGGAAAATAATTGATGGAAATCTCGCCGTTGGTGCGTTTTTCAACTTCTTTTATCCACGCTTCAGCCAGCTGGCTCTGGATATGGGTGGGGGGAAAGAAGTTGGAATAGGTAAATGTTGTTTTTGCAGCTGCATTCATGGCAAAGAATGCGGAAAAACAAAAAACCAATAGTGCTGGAATGGTAAACCTTTTCATCGTGTTGACCTCCTGAAATTTGGGTTCTGAAAAAGGGAAAAAACTAAAAAAATATCTGGAAAGCAGTCACCTCCTTTCGATTCAGGTCATTTAGTGTTACAATGTAACTATAAATCAGCTGTATACCGCCACTATATTTAAAGATGTCAAACCCTGTCAAGTAAAAAATCAGATTTGAAAAAGAAAAAGACCGAATAATTGGTTGATAGATCAACTATAGGCGATTCGCATGCAGTTAACCGATACCCGCAGCCTTCAGATGCTGTATGACCGGTACGGGAGTCAGCATCTGTCGCTTCACCCATAAGGCGCCAACAGGGGGATGGGTCAACAAAACCGGCTGATCTGCCTCTGTGCGGTTATCCTGAAAAAAACCTTGACATAGCTGTATTGTATCTATAAAGTATCTAATAAATAGCTTATTCTGTGTTGTGCAGGAAAAAAATACAAAAAAATCAAAGGTTGGATTCAGCCATATGGATGAAAACAGAATTTTCCTTGACATGTAGTTACAATGTAGCGTAATCATGGTTACATTTTACGGTATATTAGATATATATTAAGGTAAAACACTATGTTGTGCAAAAAAAATTTTGGTCTGACCGCATGTCAGGTATTTAGGGCAAATATAAAGAGGGGTAAATCATGAGGTACGCAGAAACAGGCTTTAATTTAGAGGTTGATCTTACCCGGGGGAATATCGAAAAAAAAGCAACAGACCCCAGGGAAACCGAACTCTATCTGGGGGGATTGGGAACAAATGCCAAGATTTTGTGGGACAGGGTCGGGCCCGAAGTGACCCCCTTTTCTCCGGAAAATCTGCTCATTTTCAGTGCCGGTCTGCTCTGCGGAACCCCGGCCACCGGCTGCAACCGGACCATTGTGTCCACCATCTCTCCCCAGACCGAACTGATGGCATTTTCCATGATGGGGGGGTTCTGGGCACCGGAACTTAAATACGCCGGTTATGACAAGGTGGTGCTGCGGGGAAAGTCTGAAAAACTGGTGTATCTGTGGATCCACAACGATACCGTGGAAATCCGGGATGCCTCCCACCTATCCGGAAAAGGGGCCATTGAAACAGCCGAGCAGATCCGGCAGGAGCTGGATCAGCCCAAGGCACAGGTGGCAGCCATCGGCCTTGCCGGGGAAAACCGGGTGTATTATGC
This sequence comes from Desulfotignum sp., assembly GCA_011390695.1. The sequence continues at coordinate 880 of JAABRW010000258.1, read as the reverse complement.
CTCTGTGGAGCAGGGCCGGTCTTCTGCAAGCAGAGGGGGCATCGGTGCGGTCATGGGAGACAAACGGGTGAAGGCCATTGCTGTGCGGGGCACCAAAGACATCAACCTGGCCAAACCCGAAGAATTTCTTACCCTCTGCAACGAGGTGCTGGCCTATATCAAACACAGGGAAGACAACCCCATCAAGGGCGTGATGCCCATTCTGGCCGGTCTGGGATCTCCCCAGGAAATGAAGGTGCATGATGAAAAATGGCATACGGAAAATTTCATGTGGGGCAACTCCCGAACCCGGCGCAAAGGGTTCTGGAATGATGACATTGAAAAACAGTGGACCGATACCCTGGAAGGTGCCAGAACAAGGCTGATATCCTGCTTCAACTGCCCCATGAAATGCGGGGCCACCATCTCCATGCCGGGCCTGCCCACCTACATGATGAAATGCTTTACCAAGCTGACCTATACCATGGCTGCCTATTCTGATCTGGATTTTGGTCTGCGGATCGCCCAGAAGGCAACGGAATACGGTCTGGACGGATTTTCCGCCCCCCAGGTCATGGCGTTTGCCCTGGAGCTGCTGGAAGCCGGCATTTTAAGCAAAGATGATTTCCCAGGCCTGCCTGAGGGCAATGAGGACCGGTTCTATTATCTGCTGGATATGATTGTGAAAAGAGAGGGCATCGGCGATGTCCTGGCCAAGGGCACCTACTGGGCGGCACAGGAAATCGGCAACGGGGCTGAAGCATACGCCCACAACACCATTAAAAAACATGAGCAGCTGCCTTTGAAACTGTCCATGCTCAATCCCATCTATTTTCTGATGTATTCCATCGGTGAAAAGATCAACATCACCCAGATTGAAGGCCAGTTTCCCCAGGCCCCC
>JAABRW010000257.1 GCA_011390695.1 Desulfotignum sp. | reverse complement strand
AGGACAGGCCTGAATAAAGGCTGACCGGCCGGTCAAAGGTGCGGATAAACGCAGACACATCCCGGCCCGCTCCCAGGTAAGCGCATCCCAGGCCCTGTGCCCACGCCGCATTTTCAGGGGGGCCGATCAGCTGCACCTGGTGCCCGGCAGACTGCAGTGCCAGCGCTATAGCGATCATGGGCTGGATATCCCCCCGGGACCCGCAGGTGGCAAGAATGATTTTCACTGGGTCTCTTCTTTCATCATGCATCATTTGCATTTTTTATTGCCTGGCCCATACCGGCAGCCTGGCTGTTCAATCTGTCAGCAATGCTCATTCCGGATGCATCATCAGCCGCTTTGTTTATTCTTTTCCCGGTTGACATCCGGTTGATCGAATCTGAAAAAGATTTGTATGCACCGCCTAATTGCCTGCTGGCAAAATCAAAAAGCAAAGCCTGCTTACATTCAGGGGATTCCGGTAAAAACCGCATAAATATATAATGGGTTGCTGTCAATTTTTGTCAATGAGAACGCCCAATAATGAATATCACATCGGAACCGGCATACAGCTTGCGAAAAAACAGATTGGCCTTAAACCATATTGTCAAACAGAAGGAACAGAAGGAAGGCTTCATCAATGTTTACAGTGAGGCATGCCAATTCCACCTACCAATATTATTCAAAATCTGATATTGTCGATTGGTCAAGAAAAGATGCAAGAATTCCTGACTTTGATGGCGCTGCTAAAAAAATCTGAATTTTTGCGGCCCTAAACTTTAGCCACTGATGAGGTAATCAAGAATGCGGGATAGTTATGACTTTAAATGGAAAGACCTTGGCGACCTTTCTGAAGGCAGACCAAATTTAGGAGCTGAAACGTCCGTTATTGTCTATCGACTCATGCAGTATACATTCAAAGATGTTTTCACCAAAGAGATCGGTAAGCAAAAAACCGGTGAATTATTCGTTAAAGCTGGTGCGCTTGCCGGTCGGAAGTTTTGCAAGAACCTTCTTGACACGTCACTGCCACTCAGCCAATTCATAGCAGAGTTGAAAGAAAAACTTATATCACTAAAAGTGGGCATTTTAATGATCGAAGAAGTCGACAAGGAAAAACTCCAATTTGTTTTGACTGTGTCAGAAGATCTTGATTGTTCAGGTTTGCCAATATTTGGAGAGTCTGTTTGTGATTATGATGAGGGCTTTATTGCTGGTATTCTTGAAGAATATACAGGTAAAAAGTTCATGGCCAAGGAAGTTGATTGTTGGGCAACTGGTGACAGGACATGCCGATTTGAAGTAAAACCAATTGAGGTTTTCAATGGAAGCTCGTAAGATTTTAGAAAAACTGGATGCATGTCTGAAACAAGCTATGGGTCAGGGACTTGGAAAGAATGGCCTTATTTTTCCAATAGATCCAATTGCTGTTGACGATGAGGAGCTCAGAGTTGTTTGTAATCGGTTGGCAGCAACTTTTGACATGATAAATGAATCATATCAATATTCCGAACATCTGTCTCGGGGGGATCTAAAAGCAAAATCATCTCGCAACAATATATTTGCAATGCCACTTAAGGGATTACAGGCAAGCTTGTCCCATTTAACATGGCAGGCCAGGCAGGTTGCGGAAGGTGATTTAAGCCAGAAAGTGCATTTTCTTGGTGAGTTTTCAGATTCATTCAACCGCATGATCAGATCTCTGCGTGAGAAAAAAATTATTGAACAGCGTTTAAAGCTCATAACAGATGTGCTTGGTGAAGGTGTTTTTCTTGTTGATTCTGATGGGAAAATTATTTTTGCAAATCCAGAGGCAACTCGTCTGCTTGGATATAGCTTCGATGAAATTAAAGGTGTTCTTATTCATGAAGTTATCCATAAACAACAATCAAATGGCACGCTGTACAAGCCTGAGGAGAACCCGCTTTTCAATGCCATAACGTCAGGGAATGATTACAATAACGATGATGGCGTTTTTACCTGCAAATCCGGGTTCCTGATGCCCATAAGTTTTGTCTGCAGGGCTGTTTATAAAAACAACATATTGGATGGGGCAGTCATAGCATTTCGTGATATTACAGCGCAAAAAAAGCATCTTCAATCCCTTGAGGCAATCAATGAACTTTTGGAAAAACAAGCATCCACAGATGCACTCACTGGAATATTTAATCGAATGAAGTTCAACACATCGTTAACAAAGGAGATACAAAGAGCTCAGCGTTACAACACCCCACTTTCATTGATTATTTTTGATATTGACCATTTTAAGCTGGTAAATGATACATACGGGCATTTAGCCGGTGACAATGTTTTAAAAAATCTTGTCAGGCTCGTAGCCTCCAATCTGCGTGAGACAGACATTTTTGCACGCTGGGGGGGTGAAGAGTTTGTAATTCAAACACCGGAAACTACCCTTGATGGCGCATTAAAATTAGCAGAAAAGTTACGAAGCAAAATTGAAAGCCATGATTTTTCAGAACCTGAAAAAATCACCACAAGCTTCGGCGTTACAACTTCCCAAAAAGGCGACAATAACCTCTCTTTGATAAATCGTGCAGATGAAGCACTATACCGTGCAAAAGAAAGCGGTCGGAATCAAGTTGTGTATCATGCTTAATTATCCGCTGCCAGAAATGTTTGATGTCAACGACAAGATGTGCCGGATATATGGGCTGACAAAAGCTGTGATGACATAAGGGGTGACATGACACCGGCACCGAACCAGACAATCAGCAAATTCCCCTATCTGGCCGTGGTTTTTCTGACCGCCATCTTTTTTCTGAATTTTATCATCCGCATCATCATCTCTCCGCTCATGCCCACTATCCTGGAGGACATGGGGCTGACCCCGGACCAGGCCGGGTCATTTTTTCTGGTGTCCGCATCCGGGTACTGCGTGGCCCTTCTTTGCTCCGGGTTTGTATCGTCGCGGTTCCTGCATGTCAAAACCATCGTTTTTTCCGCCATTGCCACAGGGTTGATGATGGTTCTGACCGGGCTGTCCCACAATCTGACCCTCATGCGGTGGACTATTTTTGCCGCTGGCATGGCTGCCGGGCTGTACCTGCCGTCTGGCATCGCCGTCCTCACCACCACTGTTGCTGAAAAAAACTGGGGAAAAGCCATGGGGATCCACGAGCTGGCCCCCAACGTGAGTTTTCTGCTGGCCCCGGTCCTTTGCGAGGCCCTGCTGTTGTGGATGACCTGGCGTCAGGTGCTGTTTTGTGTGGGGGCCGCCTCCATCTTGATGGGTTTGTCTTTTCTGCGGTTTTCCCGGATCCGGGATTTTGCCGGAAAAGCCCCGAATTTCAAAGCGTTTGCTCCTCTGGCCGCCACTCCGTCCTTCTGGTGCATGATGCTGCTGTTCAGCTTAGGGGTGTCCGGGACCCTGGGGATCTACGCCATGCTGCCCCTGTTTTTAGTAAACGAACATGGCATGGCCCAGGCCCAGGCCAACACCCTGATCACCCTGTCCCGGGTGGCCACGCTGCCCATGCCCCTGGTGATCGGTTGGATTTCCGACCGTTTCGGCCTGAAGCCGGTACTGGCCACCGTGCTGGCGGTGAATGGCATGCTGGTGTTCGGCATCGGCGTGTCCAATG
>JAABRW010000256.1 GCA_011390695.1 Desulfotignum sp. | reverse complement strand
ATGGTGGGATTCAGATCGGCAAAACAAATATCATAACGGCGGATTGTCAAATTCTTCATCAGTGAGTCCATCTAACAGGGTCTCATCAAATTCGGTCCAGTCTTCTTTCTCTTCGGCCATGGCTTTATACGTGTCTTCCCAGGACAGTTTATCGTTATCCTTTTTTTTGAGAAGCAATCCCTGTTCCGTCTCTTCAAGCAGTAATGATTGACTGAACCCATATTTTTTAAGCAGTTCGCTGGGGATTCGAACGCCCCTTGAATTGCCGATGAAAATCAGCTTAATGTCCCTTATGCGTGCCTGTTTTTCCATGAGAACTGTCCTTGAAATGATTGATAGTTGAATTTTGTATGTATTGTAATTACATGTTTGTGAAAAGTCAACAGCGGTTTTTTTGATTGCACCAATTAATAAACAATGGAATGCTGCTGTCTTTGTGAAACCGCAGGCGTTCTCTGGCCCGGGTCACGGCCACATAAATGAGGTTGAATTCGTCTGGGTCCAACCCGGCCGGATCAACAAGGGTTTCATCTTTGACCAGGGGTGCAAAATCATCCATGATCAGGACTTGGTCCCATTCCAGGCCTTTGGCCTTGTGGGCTGTTGTCAGGATGATGTCTGCCTGGTCTGTATCCACGGTTTTTTCCTTGATGCGGTCCACATGGCCGGGCAGGGTGGACCTGTATTTTTCCACCATGGCACACACGGAGGACAATTCCAGGTCCTCCACTGCTCCGGCATAAGATTTCAAAGAGGAAAAACTGGCAAATCCCTTGATATAAGGATCACGGATGCGAAATAATGCCTTGTCATACAGATAAAACACCTCTGTGAGCAGGTCCAGACGGTATCCCTGTATGCCGCCGGAAAACCCGATGCTGCGCGTTTTGTAAAGCTGTACCGCCCTGTCGAACAGCACGGCATTGGTCCGGGCAATAATGGTGTGCCGGTTGGGATTCCACGACGGCTTTTGCTCCTGTCTGGCACGGGTTCCCTGGATGGACCTGGTTTCTTTTTTATACACAGACAGCACCATATTGGCCACCCGGGCGATATTGCTGTCAAACCGAAAGCTTCTGGTCAGGTGCAGGGTCTGATCCGCCGCCATGGTCTTTAAGGTGTCTTTGGCTCCCCTGAAACTGTAAATCTGCTGATGATTGTCTCCCACCAGGATAACAGCCGGTTTTTTTTTGCCCTCCTCCGGCCGTACCTGGGCCATGACCATGGCACTGACCACCGGGTTGATGTCCTGGGCTTCATCCAGAAGGATACAGTCATAGTTCAGGGCCGGGTTGGACAATTGGTACAGCTTGAGATATCCGTCATGAATCATGCCGATATCCGGGTGGTTGCCATTGCACATGAGCCGTCCCAGCTGGTTGGCCAAATCCACCAGATCCGGTAATTTTCGCTTCAGCCGCTGATAATGGCCCCGGGCCGCAGCCGGTATATGCCGAAGCGACACCACCGGATCAGCGGACACCAGAAAACGGTGCAGGGTGTCCATGGTGAACCGGGCGGTTTCATAATCATCCAGATCCAGGGCAGCCATGACCTGGTTGGCCCGAAATCCCTTTACCAGCCGTTCTTTGTATTGAAATCCTTTTACCTGAAACGCCAGGGAATGGGCCGTGCGGGCCATGACATTGGCTGGAAATTTTTTTGCCGCCTCCAGCTGTACGCTTTTGTTGAATGCCAGGTAAAGAAAGCGCATCCCGGGCCGTTTCCGGGCGTAGGCCACCAGGGTGGTGGTCTTGCCGGTGCCGGCAAAGGCCAGCACCTTGAGTACCTGTCCCGGAGCCAGGTCGGTATCAATGATTTTTTTTTGTTCAAAGGTAATGTGCATCATATAACGACAGGCAACGGCCTAATGTTTGAAAAATCCTTTTTTTTCCGGAACAGGAGTCATGACGTTTCCTTCCATACATGGATTACATGGATTGTGCTGTTTGATCCAGGTTATCACCTCCAGGAGTTTGATTCAAGTGCTGGATGATACAGCTGGATTGCTATAAGCATGCCAGGCTTTTGATCGTTCTGTGCAGTACCTTGTCCCAAGCCCCGCCCCTGGTGGTGTCCTGTGCCCGGCCCGAGACCTGCGGGGGCTTGTTTGCATAAGAACAATGAAGTGCGGCAACCCGTTTTCTGGTTGAAAACCATCCCGGCACATTTTTTGCTAACTCTTATTTCTGAGAACGGATATATTGGTTTACTACGGACCGAAAAAAACAAAAAAAACCGTCAGGAAGCCGTTTGACGGCACCTTGGCCGGCATATCTTCTGATGACCCGCATAGATGAGAAGTGACAGAAATCATGATGGAAAACAATTATGACAATGTGATCAGTCGGATAAATCCTTGTCCGGTTTCAAAAGATGTTTCAGCAGCAGGACATCTGTCTGGCCAAAACGGCCCTGAACCGGGCGGGTTTCAAGAGCTGCTCCACAAGATTTCACAAGCGGTTGCACCTGATGCGGTTCAGCCGGATGAATCGCAGCTCGCCCTTGATAAACAGGAGGCATTGGCCTTGTATGAGCGGGTGAGATTACAGATGAATGAAAGCCTGCTTGCTTTGCTGGCAGGTGATGACAAAGAGGCATCACCCCCCGGCAGCTCCCTGGTGGAAGGATTTGGGCAAATGGCTTCCAGGGGGATGGAACCGCCGCAGGCCCTGTCAACAATTGGACGGGCTGCGTCAAAAAAGGGACTGTCAGCGCCTTTGTCTCCGGAGGACGGCCCGGGGATCGAAAATAATCCTGGAACCGTAAATGTCGGAAAACCGGAAACACAAGTATCCGGGACCTCCAGCATGGATGAGATTATTGCATCTGCCGCAAAAACCTATGGGGTGGATGCAGATCTCATCCGCCGGGTGATCCAGGCGGAAAGCAGTTTCAATCCCGATGCCGTGTCCCCTGCGGGTGCCCGGGGCCTGATGCAGCTGATGCCGGCAACGGCAAAAGAACTGGGGGTCAATGATGCGTTTGATCCCAGGGAAAACATCATGGGCGGCACACGCTATCTGCGGCAGCTTCTGGACCGGTATGATCAGGATATTCCCCTGGCCCTGGCTGCCTATAACTGGGGAATGGGCAATGTGGATGCCCAAAAAAGGCCCATGCCCGAAGAAACCCGCAACTATATTGCCAAAATTACCGGCATTTCACTGTCCTGATGCAGGGTTTGATCGGCGCGGCAATACTGCCCCATATCGGTGCCTGCCGGCATGACTTTGGATAATAAATTTTCTCACGGTTGACAGGCAGACCTGGCTCTGGTATTGAATATACCCAATACAGACATGAAGTCTGGGGTACAACTGAAACTGCACGCATAATTTTTACATCATCTGCCATGAAGGCATGATCCTGAATGGGATTGTTTTCATGGCTTTTTTTTATATGAAAGCCATCAGCAGTCAGCCATCAGTATTCAGCTAACAGCTAAAAGCTAACAGCTTTCATATTTTGTTGTGCCCGTCAGGGCATGGCCGTTATTGCAAAGGAGAGCACCACATGCATACTGCTGCTTTCACAAAAAAAATGCTGCAAAACAGTTTGGCCGGCCTGAAGGAAAAATTTT
>JAABRW010000255.1 GCA_011390695.1 Desulfotignum sp. | reverse complement strand
AATTGCTGTAGCGCAGCAGATAATGCAGGGTATATCTGTCCTGCCGTTTGGGGGGGTACCCCATATCCGGGACAAGGATTTGCCCGGTTTCACTCACGGTTGAAATTTTATGAAAACACCCTGAACAATCCGGATGCTGCTCCAGAAAATCCACCTGTTTCTGCAGTTTCATGGGATCAGTCCAGAAATCATCCCCGTCACACATGGCAATGTATTTTCCCCGGCAGGCCCTGAAGGTCTCAATAAAATTGAACTGCCACACCCCTTCACACCCCTGGCGCGCAGGATCGTTCCTGTCCCTGAGAAAAAGCCGAATGATATCCGGATATTTTTTTGCATATGCCTGACAGATCTCGCGGGTCCCGTCACTGGAATCATCCTCTCCCAGACAGATTTCAAACGCAAACCCGGTTTTCTGCATCAGGATGCTGTCCAGGCACTGTCCGATGAATCCGGCATGGTTATAGGTAATGACCCACACACTCACATTCGGCATAATATCTGCAATTATTTGTTTCTGCATAATATCCGGGTTATTCTGACATCCGGTTTTTCCATGGAAATTCTCCGCCTGTATACGGCTGGTCGAGAAACGCACACATTTTTTTTAATGCCCCTGGTACTGCCACATTGAGCTGTAAAAATGATTCTGGATATTTTGAAAAATATTCACCTGCATATGCTGCATGATCTTTGTAAATTTTCAGCAGGATATCCCGATTGTAAGGGTCTTCCGACGACGTCTGAAATACCTGACGGCAGAATGCGGCCGGCCATCCCTTATAAATATATTCCGCATTTTCCAGATCCCCGCGTGTGGGTGGACAATGACCTTCATCAGACCAGATCTTTGCATGGAAGCGTGTCACAGACTGGTACCATTGTTGTGCACAATCCCGGACTGTAAGGATAAACCTGCTGCCTGGAAACCGCTGGTGCAGTATCACATGCATTTGCGGCAGGCTGAACGGTACATCCTGGAAAGCCTGGGCGCTGTTACAAAAACGTAAAATACGCGCATATTTTTTCTGCGTCCAGTCATCAAAAAAAATTTCCGCTGCCCGTTCGTTTCCCACCCGATACCCCAGATCTGTCATGGCCTGGGCCCAGGAAGTGGTGCCGGTTTTGTTCAACCCGATGCAAAAAACCTTTTTTTTACCGGGTCTGCCCAACATGGCTGCTTTGCCATACCATGTGTGATAAAAAGAATAGAGCCGCCATTTGAAAGGAACTTCGTCCATTTTACTTTTTCAATCCAACGGTGTTTTTTTTTAAAATACCCGAGACGTTGCCTTTATTTACAAAAACCAATGAGAATAGGACCAGTACCATATTAACAGCAACGATCGCCACCACAATCCCTTTTAACTGCCAATAGACACCCCCGATCATATAAGCCGCCACTGCAACCACTGCAACCACTGCCCATATAACTGCAAGCAGATCGGTGCGCATATCATAACTTAATTGTAAAAGAAATTGCCTTGCAGCGGCAAAACAGCCGCCAGCCAGCAAAAGCCAGGGAAACATCCAGCTGTAGGCACGAAATTCCGCGCCCAGCAAAAGGGTGCCGGCCATTGGATATGAAAAAAGAAGCCCCAGAAACAAAACAACAGAAAACAATAAAATGCCAAAAGCTGCGTAATTGTTGATCCGCTGTGTCCGTTCGAAAGATGGGGTTTTGCCATCCAGCGCCGCCACCTGGTAGAGAACCGGTTCAATGAGCAAAATCAAAAAATTGCTGGCCAGCAGCATGGGAATGAATGACAGTTGATATACCGCTGCATAGCCGCCCACATCTCCGGGATGACCAGAGTATTGTAAAATCCAGCGTTCGGCCATCATTACCAGCCAGATGCAGACACTGCTCACAACCAGCGGCGACTGGAAAGAACGCATGCGGGCATTGTCCATTTTAACATCCGGGTATGCACGATTTTTTTCTGCCTGGTCCCTGTGAAAGAGCCTGTATAAAAAAATTCCATGAACAATCACAACGAGGATACCAGCCAATACAAATCCACTGAGAACTATTTCTACAACAGGCAGGGCAAAAATGATTACCAGGCCGATGGCAAAAACAAACCGCAGGGTTTCAAAGCTTCCCTGGAGAATTCCCCGGAAACGTCTTTTGCGGGCGGCATCCTCCAGCGCCATTGCCACCCGGTTGAAAACCAGAACAATGGCAAAAAACCCGGTTACCAGAACAAAATAACTGCCTGGAACAGCTTTTATATAATGGCCGGCTATCATGGTAATAATACAGCACAACCCAATGCCCCCCATGGCCAGAACCATGGATTTCCAAAGGTTCTGCAAGAATCCGTAAGGTTTGCCTGCACCGCACCAGAGGGAATAAAAGCGAACAGCTGTTTTTCCAATGGGATCCCCGAAAATTAGAACAGCCAGTGTCGAAAGGCTTATGGCCAATGCCAGTTTCCCATATTCATCCGTGGACATCAGATGGGTTAAAAAACGGGTTCCTGCAAACAGGGCAAAAACAGAGGAGAGAAGACCAAATCCAACCCAGAAGGCCTCCCCTGCCCAAATCCACGCACTGTTTTCCTTTGCAGTGCTTTTATTATGGTCGTGAATAATTTCCGTCAAAATTTATGACACAGCCTTTTTCATGATACGCGCTACTTTATCCAGCACAAAATGAATGGCGGCCGGGGTCAGGGTGGGATGCACCATGAACATGATTGATGTTTCCCCCAGCAGGCGGGCAACAGGCAGATGCTCTTTTCCGCTGCTGTCCTTTATACCGTGCTGTATCCGGTACAGCCCTTTTCGAAACGCTTTTTCCCTGTAAATTTCCGGGCAGATCCCTGTATTACAGGGCACCCCTGCATTATTTAATGCATCAATAACCACATCCCTGTTCCATGCACCCTGTAATGCATCCTGTTCGATAAACACATAATATTTGTAATAGGAATGATAACACGCCGGTCCGGGTATGGTTGTCCGCAACCCAGGGATATTTTCAAAGGCGCCGTTCAACAAATCCGCATATGCCCTTCTTTTTTCCACCCACCCATCCAGTTTTTTGAGCATGACACACCCCATGGCCGCCTGCATTTCCGTCATCCTGCCGTTGGTGCCAAAGCGGTTTACCAGCCACCTGAACCCGGGATCATGGTCCGTACAAAAGGCGATATCATAATCTTTTCCATGGTCCTTGAAACTCCAGACCTTTTTCCAGATATCTGCATTACGTGTCACCAGCATGCCGCCTTCGCCGCCCGTGGTCATGATTTTATCCTGGCAGAAGGAAAAAATGGCACAATCGCCGAAACTGCCGGCCATTTTTCCTTCAAATTTCGCTCCGTGGGCCTGGGCGCAGTCCTCTATTAAAAAAATTTTATTCTGTTCACAAAAGGATTTGATTTTTTTCAGATCACAGGGCCAGCCCCCCAGGTTAACAGCGATCACCGCCTTTGTCTTTGGGGTGACAGCCCTTGAGATGGTTTCAGGGGTAATGTTCTGGCTCACCGGATCCACATCCACAAAAACAGGCACGGCCCCGCGCAATGCTACGCAGCTGGCGGACGCAACAAAAGACCGGGGGGTGACAATCACTTCATCATCTGTGCCT
>JAABRW010000254.1 GCA_011390695.1 Desulfotignum sp. | reverse complement strand
GGCGAGAACGGCCTTGGCACCATTTCCCCCAACTCCCTGGAGATGTCCAATGTGGATATTTCCGAAGAATTTGTGTCCATGATCACCAACCAGCGGGGGTTTCAGGCCAATTCCAAAACCATTACAACGATTGATGACATGATGAACACAGTCATTCAAATGAAACGATAGCTTTATCTTACAATTTTTGCGGGTCTTTCGGTTGTCAGCACAATCCCGGCGGTTTTGCTGACAACCGTCAAATACCTGACAAATATCTGCCTGCCACAGCTGCCCGGATCCATGTGATGTCCGAATGATTTATATTTTTCCCCCTGCCTGCCCCTTCGTGAAATCCTTTGCAAATACAGTGCACACCCCGTATACTTGCCGTTAAATAAAACCATTGTATAATTACATTGCCGGTTGACATCCTGTTGGCACAAGGATTGCTTTTTTATCAGGCAAACCCGGATGCATCTGTGTAACCGGACAGATAATTGTCAAAAGAATGTATCAATTTTGTTAATCCTCGGGAGCTGTTGTGGTAAAAACGCTTTTAGAAAATACGCACCAGGAAGATGGAGACCAGGTTGCAGACCAGCCAAAGAAACCCATGGTGCAAAAATTTGCAGCCATGCTGCATGTGATTTCAACCATGGACAGAAAAAAGATGCTCATTGTGGGATTTTTACTGGTGGTGCTCCTGGCTGCCGGTACCTGGTTTTTTTTGTTTGATATGCCGGGGGAAGGCAAAAAAGAGATGGCAGCACACACCATTACCCCGGAAAATCTGGCTGAACAGGACCGAGGTGCGATCATGCGCCAGGTAATGGATGAAACGGTTTTTGCAGATATCGTTTCCCTGGCACCCTTTGAACGCCTGCTGCTCAAAGACGGTTCCGCCATGGCCCATGTGGATATGAAGCTTGCCCTGGAATTGATTGACCCGGATGTCCGGCAGCAGCTTGATTTTGTAATGGACCGGATCCATGCAATTGTCCAGGACCGGGTAAAAAGGTTGACCTGGCTTGAACTGCGGACAGCGGAAGGGAAAATACAGCTCAAATACGATCTGCTCAAACAGATTAATTCCCTTTTTTCCGCACCTGTGGTGAGAAATGTATATTTTACCAAATTTTTAATGCAGTGATGGTATCATGAGTGAAATTTTATCCCAGGATGAAGTTGACAGCCTGCTGGACGGACTGGATTCCGGCGAAGTTGAATCCCAGGCTGATGCTGAAACATCGGTCCAGGTGGAAGGCATTACTGCCTATGATTTCACCAGCCAGGACAAGGTGGTCCGGGCCCGGATGCCCACCTTTGATGTCATTAATGAACGGTTGTCGCGGGAGGTGCGGGCAACCTTGTCCTCGCTGCTGCAGACCAATGTGGATGTGAGCGCCAATCCCTTTGACAGCCTTAAATTTTCCGAATTCATCAGAAGTCTGCCCGTACCCACCAGCCTGCATGTTTTTAAAATGGAGCCCCTGCGGGGGCACGGCCTGGTGGTTTTTGAAAGCCAGCTGGTTTACAATCTCATAGATACTTTTTTCGGCGGAGAAGCCCTGGGTAAAGCCAGGGTGGAAGGCCGAGAGTTCACCGCCATTGAAGAAGTGATGATCCAGAAGGCTGTGGTGGCGGTACTCAAAAATATCGAAACCTCCTGGGTGCCCATTGAGCCGGTGAAAACCACTTTGATCCGTTCGGAGATGAACCCGCAGTTCACTGCCATCGTACTGCCCACGGATCTGGTGATCGTTACCCGGTTTGAGATTGAACTGGAGCAGGTGGCCGGGAACCTGGTGGTCTGTTATCCCTATTCCATGATCGAGCCCATGCGCCATAAATTATCCTCCGGGGTCCAGGCGGAACTGGAGGAAATCGACACCAACTGGCGCAGGATGATCAAAGAGGTGATCCTTAATTCAGAAATATTTTTGCGGATCCAGCTGGGTAAAACAGAGATTACCGGAGAAAAATTATTGTATATGCAGGAAGGGGATGTGATTCAGCTGGACAATGATGCCGGTGATCCGCTTTCCTGCTATGTGGACGGGCTTGAGAAACTCAAGGGCTTTATCGGGGTCCAGCGGGGATTCCAGGCGTTCAAGATAACAGAAAAAATCACAACAGAGATTGGGTAAGCCATGGTTGATGAAAATGATACTTCCGCCTCTGATGCGGAAGAACCAACGGAAAAAAGTGAAGACCAGGAAGCACGGGAACTGGATTTTATCCTGGACATTCCTTTGGAACTGTCTGTGGAACTGGGAAAAACCAGAATGCTGGTCAATGATCTGCTGCAGCTGGGGCAGGGGTCCATTATTGAGCTGAACAAACTGGCAGGAGAACCCCTGGAGGTGTATATCAACCGCAAACTCATTGCCCGGGGGGAAGTGGTGGTGGTCAATGAAAAGTTCGGTGTCCGGCTCACAGATGTGATCACCCCCATTGACCGGGTAAAATCCCTGGCATCGGAAAACCAATGACCCCGGGTTCCGACATATGGATGGCCTTTGCCAGGACATTCGGCATGCTTTTTATGGTGCTGGCCCTGCTGCTGCTGGGATTATATCTGGTGCGACGGTTTTCCGGAATAAAAGGCATGAAAAACAGCCGGCAGATGATCAAGGTTCTGGCGGTCCACCATTTGTCCCCCAAGGAAAAACTGGTGCTGGTAAAGGTGCTGGAAGAAATTATCCTCATGGGCGTAACCCCGGCCAGTATTTCAAAAATTGCCGTGCTGGATAAAAATGCCGATCTGTCGGACGTTCCCTCTCAGGACAATGCCGGTTTTTCAAAGATACTGGCCAAAACCCTGAACCGCGGTATCTTCCGGCCGGATCCCGGAGAAAAGCAAAACACCCCGCAAGCCCGGGACCGGCATGATGTCTGACCGCCTGCATATGCGCATACCGGTGCTCACAGCGCTGGTCCTGGTTGCCTGTTTTGCAGGCATACCCACTGATGCTGCGGCAGTCACCTTTCCTGTTCCCTCTCTGGAGTTGAATGTGACCACGGCCACGGAACCGGAACAGGTGGCTGTGGTGCTGGAAATTATCCTTCTGCTTACCATCCTTGCCCTGGCACCGGCCATCCTGGTTCTCATGACCCCTTTTACCCGTCTGGTGGTGGTGTTTCATTTTCTGCGCCAGGCCATGGGAACCCAGACCAGCCCCCCCAACCAGGTCATTATCGGACTGGCCCTGTTCATGACGTTTTTTATCATACGGCCGGTGGGACTGGAAATTTACAACACATCATTGAACCCCTATCTGGAAAGAGAAATCTCCTTTGATACCGCTTTTGAGATGGCCCAGAAACCCATTCGAAAATTTCTGCTCATCAACACCAGGGAAGCCGATCTTGCTTTGTTTGTCAAGGAGGCGGAAATCCAGAAACCCGAGACCCGGGAAGATGTGTCTTTGCTGGTGCTCATTCCCGCCTATGTGATCAGCGAGTTGAAAACCGCCTTTATCATCGGTTTTCTTTTATATATCCCCTTTCTTGTCATTGACATGGTCACAGCCTCTGTTCTTCTGGCCATGGGCATGATGATGCTGCCGCCCATCATGATATCACTGCCTTTCAAACTGATGCTGTTTGTGCTCGTG
>JAABRW010000253.1 GCA_011390695.1 Desulfotignum sp. | reverse complement strand
TGGTTAATACGTTTCAATCCAATACCAATGATACCCGGGTCACCAAAGTTGTCTTGAGTGGCGGGGGATCCTACGTCCCGGGTTTTGCGGATAATCTTGGATCAGAACTGGGTGCAAAAGTGGTTACCATTTTGCCTTTTGAAGGATTGCAGGTGGATGGGAAAAAATTTTCTCCCGCATTCATATCCAGGGTCAGTCCCCAGGCTCCTATTGCACTGGGCCTTGCCCTGCGACGGGTGGACGATAAATGATACGCATAAATTTATTGCCTTTCAGGCTGGCCAGAAAAAGGGAGAATATCCGCCGGCAGGTGTCCATATTTTTTCTGACCATACTTTTGCTTCTGGTCGGGTTGACCTGGTATACACTGGGGATAAAAAAAGCCATTGATGAAAAACAGCACGAAACCGATCGTATCAATGCACAAATTGCCATTTACAAGGAAAGGGCTGACAAGGTCACCGAGATTCAAAAACGCCTCAAAATTCTCGAAGACAAATTAAAAATAGTATCATCCCTCAAGCTGAAAAGAGATGCGCAGCTGATGCTGCTCGAGGATCTGCAGGTACGTCTGGTGCCGGAACAGATGTGGATTGAAAGCCTGGATGCTGATGAAACATCAGTGATATTGACCGGTATTGCTTTTGACAACCCCACCATTGCAAACTTCATGAAACGTCTTGAAGCCTCAACGCTTTTCCAGGAAATTGATCTCAAACAAACCAGAATCAAAAAATTTGACGAAGGGACCAGCCTGAAAGCGTTTGAACTGAAATGTTTGAAACGGTCTGCCACTTCTGAAACTTCTGCAAAGGGTAACTAATGGCTGAAGAAACAAAAAACAGCAGAGCACATAAGATAAAAAAGCAGATTGCAGCAGGTTTTGAACGTGTGGGCAAATTGACCCGGCTTCAGCGGTTTCTTATATGCCTTCTCACCGTTGCAGTAATAGGGGGTACCTATTATTATTTCATTTTTATGCCGGAACATAAAAAATTGCAGCAGGTTACAAAAACATTGGAAATCCAGTCCAGAAAACTGCAAGTGGTTAAACGGCAGGCCAGTGATCTGAAAAAATGGGAAACAAAAATGCAGGAGGTGGAACAGGAGTTTTATGTTGCCACAAGGGCCCTGCCTGATAAAAAAGAACTGCCGACCCTTTTGACGGAAGTATCCGTTGCCGGCAGCAATGCAGGTCTCACATTTATGCTTTTTCAGCCGAATCCCGCCGTCAACAAAGAATTTTATATGGAAATCCCTTTGGCTATGAAAGTTGAGGGCACGTATCTGCAGATTGCAGATTTCTTTTTTCAGGTGTCCAGATTGAACAGGATTGTCAATATAAATAAAATCTCCATGAAAAAAAACAAAAACCTCTCGGGTATAATAGATATGAGCTGCAACGCTGTGACCTATATGTTTGTGGAAGAGCCCGCCCAGGAGCCAAAACCAGGTAAAAAGAAGAACAAAGGCAGGAAAGGCTGATTTACGAAATTATGAAAAATCAGAGAAACAAATGGATTTTACTTGTCTGTATGGTGCTTTTGCTGCTGGTGGCAGCGTGTAAGGAACCGCCGGTGGAAAAAGCGGAAAAACCCTCATCCCCTGTGGTTTCCAGGGCCATACCCCAGCAGCAGCCGGTGCAAAAATCTTCAGAACCTGAAAATGCGGTATCGGTTGAAACATCTTTGCCTGCAAAACGTGACGTGGCGTCTGAAACATCCGGTGATCCTGAATCAGCTATTGAAAAAAAAACCACAGAACTTGATAAAATAGAGGAAAATGACCCCAAAACTACGTCACAACAGGTACCGGAAGCAGGGGTAAAACCAAACAATACCCGGCCCAATTTTTTGTTGGAAATAAGTGACAGTGTTGGATACGTGGCCAAAAGCATGGTAGACCCGTTTATGCCCTTAATTCAGGAGAAAAAGGAAATCCCTGCCCCGGAAATTAAAAAACCGGACAAACCCCGGCGGGTTTTAACTCCCCTGGAAAAAATGGAGTTGAGTCAGATAAAACTGGTTGCGGTAGTGATCATGGAGGGCCGCAAAATAGCCATGGTTGAGGAAGCAACCGGAAAAGGGTATGAAGTGCTTATTGGCACCTACATGGGGAAAAATCAAGGAAGGGTCATTGATATCACCTTTGATACCATTGTTGTAAAAGAAATTGTAACTGACTACAAGGGCAACCAGATTGAACGTCTCCAGGAAATAAAAATTCATAAAAAGGACAATGGGGAATAATATGTTTGTTTTTCAGTTTTATAAGATTAATTATCGGGTTCTGGCCAGTATTCTCATACTGGCTGCAGCAATGGTGGCCGGATGTAATTCCGTTAAAACTGAAACCCCCGAGCCAGTGGATACAAGTGCACGGGAAGATACCCGGGTCAGCTCGGCCCAAACTTTGGGCAACCAGGTCCGTGCTGTTGAAGTTGAAGCCCTGGATAATCATATTGGTATTCGTATCAAAGGCAAACACAAACTGGCCTATACTTCCATCAAGCAGGACTTTCCATTCGGTGTGGCCATTTACCTGCCTGAAACAACAATCGATCCGGATTTCATATCCCCGGGCACGGTGGAAGATCCTGTGGCATCCATCCGTACGGTGTATGCTGACCAGAAACAGACAACCGCCAAAGTTGAAATTCTGTTGAATCAGGATATTCCCTACGAAGTGAAAGAACAAGGGAACGATCTGCAGGTGGTCCTGTTCACGGACCAAACCGGGATGGATCGGCCTTCACAGGATTCAGTATCGCCAGCAGGTAAAACTGCAGACACAGACCCCGGCCCGCAGAAACTATCCGTAAAAACCTCTGCTGTGAAAGAAACCATGGCATCAAAACCGGATGTTTCCCCCGGGTCTGCGGTGATGACCGATATCGGGTTCAACATAACTGAATCCGGCCACGCAGACATCCAGGTGGAGACCAGTTACCCGGTGCAGTATGAAACCATTTGGCAAAGTGAAAACAAACTGTATTTAAAACTGTTCAATACCAGGATACCCGAGCACCACCAGCGGCCGCTGCTGACAAAATATTTCAAGGCTGCTGTTGAACGGATACTGCCCGGGCCCGGCACAGACAACAGCCAGGATGCGAAAATTGAAATCATGATCAGGGAAAAAGTGCCGTTTCGGGTTGTCCAGGATCAGCGCCGGATTTCACTGCGGTTTGATCCTGCCAGTATTGAACCTCCCCGGTTTGAAAAAGCTGCACAACCTGCACACATACTTCAGGCAGATAAAAAAATGCAGCCGGAGGAAGATCCTGCACCAGGGATACAGCCGATAATTACAGCCCTGGTGGAACATCCCTCACAACCTGAACCGGCTTTGGTGGACAATTGGAAGACTGCTTTGGGTCTGGATCAACCCGAATATACCGGCGAAAAAATCAAGCTGGATTTTTATGATACAGATATAAAAAATGTTTTTCGCATACTCAGAAGTGTCAGCGGCTTGAACTTTGCGGTAGATAAGGATGTACAGGGAAAAGTTACCATGACGCTGGAAAACCCCATTCCCTGGGATCAGGTCCTGGATCTGGTTCTGAAAATGAACGGTCTGGGTAAGAAAATGGAAGGAAATGTGAT
>JAABRW010000252.1 GCA_011390695.1 Desulfotignum sp. | reverse complement strand
TTCCAGGTGAAAGAACTGGCGGATCTGCTGGAATCTGCGGGAAAACAAGTGTCATTTGCCATCCATCCCGTGGCCGGACGCATGCCCGGACACATGAATGTGCTGCTGGCCGAGGCGGGCGTGGATTATGACATGCTCAAGGAAATGGATGAGGTGAACCCGGTATTTGCAGGAACGGATCTGTGTCTGGTGATCGGGGCCTGCGACGTGGTGAATCCGGCGGCCATGGAAACCGACGGGTCTCCCATATCCGGTATGCCGATTTTAAACGCCCATGAGGCAAAACAGGTGATATGCTGCAACCTGGACGACAAGCCCGGATATTCCGGAGTGGAAAACGCGTTGTATCAAAACAGCAACACCCTGATGCTTTTGGGCAATGCCAAACAGACCCTGGGGCAGCTGCTGGAGGCGTTGACTGAAACACCGGCAGCGGTTCAGGAAAAATTAACGGACCAGGATGAAACAGCAGGAAAAGAAGCGCCGGCAGCCTCCCCGATGGAAAAAGCGGTGAACCGGCTGATGTCCGGTGAAAAAATCATCATCATCCCCGGATACGGCATGGCCCAGGCCCAGGCCCAGTTCCAGGTGAAAGAACTGGCGGATCTGCTGGAATCTGCGGGAAAACAAGTGTCATTTGCCATCCATCCCGTGGCCGGACGCATGCCCGGGC
The DNA here is from genome assembly GCA_011390695.1 of Desulfotignum sp. The sequence continues at coordinate 2,936 of JAABRW010000252.1, read as the reverse complement.
ATATGAATGTGCTGCTGGCCGAGGCGGAAGTGGATTATGACAAACTCATAGACATGGATGAGATCAATCCTGAATTTTCACAAACCGATGTGGCCCTGGTATTCGGGGCATGTGACGTGGTGAATCCTTCGGCCATCCATGTGGAAGGCACGCCCATCTCAGGGATGCCCATTCTCAACGCCCATGAGGCGAAAACCATTGTGGTCTGCAACTTTGACACCCAGCCCGGTTACTCGGGTGTGGGTAATACCCTGTATGATGATCCCAAAACCATTCTGTTGATGGGAGATGCCGCAGATACAGCCAGAGAGTTGACAGCAGCCATCCAAAAAAAGCGCTGATCAAAATAAACCGCTTTACTATTTCCGGCTCTTTGGTTATGGTTCTCCAAAAATTCAGCATTTAAGAGGAAAAAATGGATAAATTGTAAAATAAACCTAACTTATAGGATATTTGATATTGAAAAATACAGATTTTGAAAAGCGGCGATGGGAGACTGTGGCGCAGGTGCTTGGGATATGCGGGATGATAATGATTTTTTTTTGTACCAGCGCGTTTTCCCTGACACCCAAATTACAGGGTTATCTCATTGATCCCAATGAAATAAATCAGATACATCCGGTTGATAAAAAAACAATAGCGGGTGTTTTCAAAACCGGGGATACCGCATCCACTGTTCTCAAGCCGTATCTGCCTTTGAAAACCATTTTTCAGCTTGAAAAACAGAGCCGGCCCCTATTTCCTTTTACCCGGTTCAAAGCGGGCCGACCCTTTAGTGTGACGCTTTTTCAGGGTAATTTTTCAGAGTTTGAGTATGAGATCGATGCCCGGTCCCGGCTGGTGATTCAAAAGACCGGGAATCAATTTGACGTCATTAAAACACCCATCCAGTATGAGATCAAAGAAGAGACCATTCGACTGGATATTGAATCTAATATCAGTACGGCGTTGAAAAAAGCGGGGTATTGTCCGTCACTGGCCTGGGAAATTTCTGATATTTTTGCCTGGGACATTGATTTTGCAAAAGATATTCAGACGGGAGACCGGTTTCAGTTACTGGTGGAAAAACAATTCAGACATGGAGAATACAAAGGGTACGGACAGGTTCTGGCAGCGGTATTTGTAAATAACGGTAGTCCTTACAGGGCATTTCGTTACACAGACACGAAAGGACGTGCCGGATATTACGATGAAAAGGGAAAATCCCTTCAAAAATCATTTTTAAAATCGCCGGTGAATTATTCCAGGATCAGTTCCTATTTTTCCAACAGCCGGCTTCATCCTATCCTGAAAGTGAAGCGGCCGCATCCGGGAATTGATTATGCGGCCCCGAAAAACACCCCCATCAAAACCGTGGCAGACGGTGTGATCAGTGAAATGGCCTACAATAAAACCATGGGCAGATATATGGCCATCCAGCATGTCAACGGATATGAAACCAGCTATTTACATATGAACAGTATTGCCAAGGGGATGAAAAAAGGCGGTTCCGTTTCCCAGGGAGATGTGATCGGGTATGTGGGAAAAACCGGCCTGGCCACGGGGTATCATCTGGATTTCAGAATGACCAAGAACGGCCGGCATATCAATCCTCTGGACACGCCGAAGATCCGGGTGGAGCCGATACCCGTGGAAGAGATGGACCGGTTTGAAAACAGGGTGGCCGAATATGTGGAAAAATTGACGGACAGCCAGTCCGTGGCCCTGTCTTCGCCCTAGACGGAGCATATATGGGAAATCCACTTCGGGAGCGCACGATCAAACAATTGCAGCCGGGGGATACCTTCTGCTTTTCCCGGCGGTTTTCACAAGAGGAAACCCACGCGTTCGGAGATCTGACCCGGGACTATAATCCCGTGCATTATGATTCGAGATGGACCCGTTCCAAAGATTTCAAAGACCGGATCTGTCACGGGCTTTTAGTGGGAGGCATGATCTGCGAATTCGGCGGCCAGGTGGGATGGCTGGCCACGGGAATGAATTTCAGATTTCTGCATCCCGTATATTTTGACGATACCATTGAATGCAAGATCACATTGACCCGTTTAGAGAAAAACGGCCGGGCTGAAGCCAAAGCCGAGTTCACCAACCAGGACGGACGTCAGGTGGCCCTGGCCGCCATGACCGGCCGACTGCCCCTTGAAGACGAAAAAAAGTTGCTGAACGAAATGGTTCAAGAAGGCGATCCTTCCAATAAACTGGCCAATCAGTCTGAATACCGCATCAATCAGGATGCGGCGGTTTCATGGGAATGATGAAGGCCTGTGCGGGGATGAATTATCGGAATTCTTTGTAATTGATACCATATTTGGCGGCTTTATAGGAGAATTTCCGTACGGTGATCTGAATCTGCCGGGCCGCCTGCTTGATGTTTCCTTTGGTATTTTTCAACGCATCCATGAGAATTTCTTTTTCCAGGCTTTCCACGGCCGCTTCCAGTGACAAAGGCAGGGTCTTGGATTCGGTGCCGGTCTGGAGGGTGGCCGGGAGGTGATAAGAATGGATCGCGCCGTCGTTGCAAAGGATCACGGCCCGCTCGATGCAGTTCTCCAGTTCCCGGACATTGCCGGGCCAGTGGTATTCCATCATCATATCAATGGCCGGGGTGGTGATCCGTTTGATATCCTTGCCATGGGTTTTCCGGTATTTTTCCAGAAAATGGTCGGCCAGAAGAATGATATCGGTTTTTCGCATGCGCAGGCTGGGAATGTATATGGGAAACACATTGAGCCGAAAATACAGATCATCTCTGAACCGCCCCTGCTGGACCATTTCTTCAAGATTGGCGTTGGTGGCGGCCACAATGCGGACATCCGTCTGGATGGGTTTGTATCCGCCCACGCGTTCAAATTCCTTTTCCTGGAGGACCCGCAGCAGCTTGACCTGAGCACCCGGTGCCATAGTGCCGATTTCATCCAGAAAAATCGTGCCCTGAT
>JAABRW010000251.1 GCA_011390695.1 Desulfotignum sp. | reverse complement strand
GCCAGGGAAATGGTGTTCACCGGAAAAAACATTACCGCGCAGCAGGCACTTGATTACGGCCTGGTCAACCAGGTATGTTCCCCTGAAGACCTTATGGATGCAGTCATGAAGACCGCCGGCAATATTGCCGCCAAAGGCTGCGTGGCCCTGCGGGCTGCCAAGGAAGTCATCCACAACGGCACCAACACAGATCTGGAAACCGGCTGCAGAATTGAAAATGATGCCTTCGGCCTGACCATGGCCAGCATTGATGCCAAAGAAGGCACATCCGCCTTTCTGGAAAAACGCAAACCCGTGTTCAAAGGAGGGCTCAACTAGCCCGGCCGGCATCCGGACCGGACAAACAGGGAAAGGCTGTCCGGGTGATCGACAAAAGAAAACTATAAAAAAAGGAGACCCCTCATGCTTGCTGAACAGATATCTGTATTTGTTGAAAATAAAGAAGGCCGACTGGCTGAGATAACCGCTATCCTGCGGGATGCCCATGTGAACATCCGGGCACTGTCCCTGGCCGACACCACGGATTTCGGGGTACTGCGGCTCATTGTGAACGACAATGACAAGGCGGAACAGGCCTTACGAAAAGAAGGGTTTACCGTAGGAAGAACCAAAGTGCTGGCCGTTGAAGTGGTTGACGAACCAGGCGGTCTCAACAAGGTACTGGATCCCTTGTGGATGCAGAATCTCAATGTGGAATACATGTATGCCTTTGCCAATCCCAAGGGCAAAAACGCCATCATGGTATTTCGGTTCGATGACCATGAAAAAGCCCTCAAGATCCTGGAAGAACGGCAGATCCATGTCATCACTGCCGAGGAGGTCGCCAACCTGTGATTTTTTGCACCAGGCCGGCCTGACAAGAAACTGGTGAAGAACCGGTGAGAACCTGAACCCCGTCTGAAAAAAAAAGTGATTAAGTCTGGAGGCTTCATTAATGCGGCACAAAACAGGGCCGCCAGTATAAAAAAAAAGACTGCCCTCAGATGGGCAGATTGAGGGTGCTGCTGGCAAGGATGACAACAATAATTATACGCCCTCTCACTCCCACAATTATCTATTCCTTTTCAATGGGATGCGAATACGTAAAAAAAACAGGGATAAGGCCTTTTCAGACAAGGGCCTTATCATTTAAACTCACTATTCTGACCAGCTTCCGGTAATCCGCGGACGCAGTGGATCCCGGCGCAAATTCAAAAATGGTTTTGCCAAAGGACGGTGCCTCTGTCAAACTTTCATTGTAGCGGATTGGGGGACAAATGGTATCAGGATATAATTTTTTCAACTGGACATAAAGGCTCTGGGGGCCTTTAATCCGGGTATCCAGAAAGGTCGGCACAATATATTTGAGCACAATTTCCTTGCGGTATTTCTGAATGGAGCCCAGGCTCTTTAAAAATTCTGCCAGGCCGTGAAGGGGCATGACTTCCAATGCCACAGGCACCAGCACCTCTTTGGCATAAAACAGCACATTCACAATGAGCTGGTCCCAGCCCGGAGAGGTATCCATGATGATAAAATCAAATTGCCGGTCTAAAGGTGCCATGGCTTCGGACAGGGTCCATTCTGCGCCAAAACTTTTCCGGTCAATGATGCGTTTTACCCCTGCCAGAGATTTTCCACCCCCCAGAAGCCATAAATTCTTCCGGGCTTCCAGAATACATTCGGCAGGTGTCAATTCCTGGGTAAGCAGCTCGGTCAGGCCGGCTACCGGCTTTTTACCCAGCATATAGGCAGACTGTCCCTGGGTATCTGTGTCCACTAACAGCACCTTATACCCGGCCAGGGCCAGTCCGCTGCCCAGATTGACGGCAGTGGTGGTTTTTCCCACCCCGCCCTTGCTCAGGGTCACACAGATCTTTCTTGCATTGAATGCTTTTGGGGTTTCTGGTTCACCTTTCTGGGCAAAAAGTGCATCCACCAGCACAGGGAATCTGTGTCTGCAGGATTTGCAGGTGGCGGTAAGCTTTTTGCCGGTACCAATATAGGGCTTCACTGCATCCGGACTGACATTGTGCTTTCTGCTGCATTTGGGACAGACGATAATCACCCTAATCCTCCTTTTTCAATTCTTTGAGAATCGCATCAACAGCAATACTGGCTATCCGTTTCATGGAAACCTGTCTGTTTTTGCCCAAAGAAACCCGCATCCGGATCTTGGCGGTACTTTCCCACACCTCCACAGACACATTGTCCTTGGACACTTTCCAGGATCCTTTTGAAGGTTCATGAAAAGCCTCGTCTTCAGGCTCCCCGGATACACTGCGGTATATCAGACAGTCCAGTTCCCGGGGAGGGCCCTTGCCTGCCTCATCGTCTCCGGACAGGATTTGTCCCATAATGTCTTTTTTCTGGTTCATGCTTCCTCGCCTGTTTGTTCCGGTCCAGACGCTTTGGACTTTGCCAGCGCATTTTCTTTCAACCGGGTCAACATCTGTTCCAGTTCTTTTTTCCGTGAATTTTTCATATGGAGCCATCGGATGCCAAACTGCCACAACTCACTGTCCTGTGCAGAAAAAGAGCAATGCACTACCTGTGCTTCCAAATCTGTTAACACGGAATTTTTGAACTGCAGCCTGCAGGGGGACAGGGTTTGCCCTGTCTCAAAGCGCTGGTTGTCTTCAACAGAGAAACTGACGCCATCCAGGCTAATATCTGAAACAGGATAGGAGATTGCAGCAATAACAACATAAACGGGTTCTTCCGGATCCACAGGCACCCGAAACGCACGCCGGACCTTTTGGCCGGCATCTTCAGGCATGGGAGCAAGCTCAATGGATGAATGGTTCATATACCTACCTCCCGTTAAACAAAAAGGTGCAGGGCTGCTGCCCGGCACCTTTTTGTCTTCTATCTCATTGTAAAACTTTGTATGGTCTAGTGTGCGCCAAGTGCAGCAGTAGCCGCCTCCAGTGCAGGATGGGCATACATGAGAATCAAGGATACAACCAGTGCGTAAATACACAGAGATTCGATGAGTGCCAGACCGATGAGCATGTTCACCTGAATTTTACCGGCTGCTTCCGGATTTCTGGAAATACCGCTCATGGCGCCGTTCAGACCCAGACCCTGTCCAATACCGCAACCAAATGCGGCAATACCGATGGCAAGACCAGCTGCCCATACACTTCCAACAAGAAATTCCATTTTTTACTCCTTCTAACCTTTAAGTTAAATGAATATAACTACAACAAACGGGCTTCTTCCATTTCCCGTAAAAAACGCAAGTATTAATGTGCTTCTTCAATAGCACCGGCAATATACATGGTGGACAAAAGAAAAAACACAAACGCCTGGACCAGGGCCACAAAAACACCCATGGCCATGACCGGCAGCGGTGCCAGAAACATGCCGCCCAGCATGAGCAGAATAAGCACCACCAGTTCATGGCCCATCATGTTTCCAAACAAACGGAAAGTCAACGACAGCACCCGGGCCAAATGGGCGATAAGCTCAATGGGCAGAAACAAAGGAATCATCAGGGGTACAGGGCCTAAAAAATGCTTGATATATTTGAATCCATGGTGCCAGACACCCACCACATGGCTCCAGCCCACCGCTATAAGCGCAAGGGCCATGGTAGTATTCACGCTGGCAGTGGGGGGATAGAATGACGGCACAAGGC
>JAABRW010000250.1 GCA_011390695.1 Desulfotignum sp. | reverse complement strand
GGGTTACCGTGAAAAACCTGGAGCAGTGCCGGGCTGCGGGAAACAAAATAGGATGTGAATCCGGTTGCCACCAGACCGATGGCCATCCAGTTGTAGACGTTTCTGATAAAGGCGTTCACCTTCACCATGGCGCCTGTTTGTGCAAAGGTTGTGTTCATTTTTTCCTCCGATAAAGTTTTGGGTTACACATTCTTTTGCAGCCAATATAACACCAAACCCCGGGATTTCAAGATTATTATTTTGTTATGTGTCGATTTTGCAGGGCATACAGCCGCCCGGTGAAATTCGGAGAAGGTTAAAAGTTTACATAATATATATTATCAGACACAATGTCCGGAAAGCAGATCCCGGCCTGATTTTTGCCGGTGTTGACTTTTTGACCGGATTCATTCTATAAATGTGGCCTTTGATTTTGCAGGGATGGATTACCAAAAGGAATGGCAGAACACAAAACCAACCATATATATTCGGTTACACTCCTCACCCGGGAAATTAAAACCCTTCTTGAGGACAGGTTTCCCTTTGTCTGGGTCACAGGCGAGATCTCCAACTATGCAGCTCCTGCTTCAGGCCATTCTTATTTTTCTTTGAAAGATGCAGGCGCTGTCATCAGCTGTGTCATGTTCAAAAACCAGAAACGCGCACTGAAATTTTCTTTGGAAAACGGGTTGAAAATTATGGGGCTGGCACGCCTGACTCTGTATGAACCCCGGGGCAATTACCAGCTGATTTTTGAGCATATTGCACCTGAAGGTGCAGGCGCGCTGCAAAAAGCATTTGAACAGCTCAAAAAAAAACTGGATGATGAAGGCCTTTTTGACGCTGTCCATAAACTAGCGCTTCCGTTTTTGCCGCAAAAAATCAGTGTTATCACTTCCGGCACCGGCGCAGCTGTGCGCGACATCATAAACATTGCCCTGCGCCGTTATCCCGGCTGCTGTCTGCAGATCTTTCCTGTGTCGGTCCAGGGAGACCAGGCCGGAAATGAAGTTGTATATGCAATCAATACAGTAAACCTGCAGAAAAAGGCGGATGTGATCATTCTGGCCCGGGGCGGCGGATCTCTGGAAGATCTGGCTGCCTTTAATTCCGAACCTGTGGCACGGGCCATCTTTGCATCCCGGATACCCGTGATCACCGGCATCGGCCATGAAACCGATGTCACTATTGCCGATTTTGTGGCTGATGTCAGGGCCCCTACCCCTTCGGCTGCAGCTGAACTGGTATTGCCTGAAAAAGCCCGGCTGGTCAGACATATAACAGACATGCAATTGTCATTGTCCACCGCCATGACCCAGAAACTGGGTTTTTTCCACCAAAAAGTGGATGACCTGCACAGCCGTTTGAAAAGCCCGGCCCAGGTGATGGCCAATTTTAAACAAAATCTGGAAACCTGTTGTTTCAGGATGCTGCATTCCCTGAACCGCCGGGTTTTTCACGGTCGGGACAAATTGTCTTGGATATCCCAGGCCCTTTTGGGGGCAGCACCGGGTGTCTGTATTCAGAAAAGACAGGTGGCAGATCTGCATAAAAATATGGCATTTGCCATGAAATCCCGCCTTGAAGGACACACCAACCAGATAAGTCAGGCCGCAGCCAGTCTGGCAGCCCTGAATCCTACCTCGGTTCTGGAAAGGGGGTACAGCATTGCACGGACAGTGCCGGACCAGAAAGTTATCCTGGATGCAAAAACAGTGGCAATTCAGGACCCGGTTGAAATTATTTTATCCAAAGGACGTATCCTCACACGGGTGGAGAAAAAAACGCATGGCAAAAATCACATTTGAAACTGCATTAAAACAGCTTGAGGCAATTGTAAAGGAAATGGAGTCCGGGGACCTGACCCTGGAACAGGCATTGAAAAAATATGAAACCGGTATTGAAAAGGTCCGGTACTGCATGCAGATCCTTGACAGTACGGAAAAAAAAATCACCCAGCTCACCCGGGACCTGGACGGATCTGTAACAGAAGTTCCCTTTGACCATGAATGATCCAGTTTTCAACCTGAAAACCTTTCTTGCAGAACACCAGGCCCTGGTAAATGCACACCTGGAAAAAATTTTGCAGGCCCTTGATTCTGACCGGGAACTGGTTCGGGCCATGACCCATTCTCTTATGGCCGGCGGAAAGCGGTTGCGCCCTGTGCTGGCCCTGGCATCAGCCCGTGCCTGCGGCAAAGATATCGCCCTTGCCCTGCCCGCTGCCTGCGCCCTTGAAATGATTCATACCTATTCTCTGATCCATGACGATCTGCCTGCCATGGATGATGATGATCTCAGGCGCGGCAAGCCCACCTGTCATAAGAAATTCGGTGAAGCAACAGCCATTCTGGCAGGCGATGCTTTACTCACCCATGCATTTACCATACTGGCCCGGCCCCATGACCTGTTTGATCCGGTTCCTGAACCAGAAAACCTGCTTGACCTGATTGCCGTCATCTCCCGGGCTGCCGGGGTAAACGGCATGGTGGAGGGCCAGATGCTGGACATGCAGTCTGCGCAGGCAAACAAAGATAAAGGGAATAAACCGCATCTATTGGATCATCTGAAAAACATCCATACTTTGAAAACCGGGCAGATGATTCTGGCCAGTGTTGTCAGCGGAGCGGTGAGTGTCAATGCCCCTGACCGCCTCAGGCTTCCTCTGGAAATGTATGCGTCTCATGTAGGGCTTGCATTTCAGGTGATGGATGATATTTTGAATGTACAGGGAGATCCTGAAATAATGGGGAAAGCTGCAGGATCTGATATGATGAAAGACAAACTCACATTTCCGGCTGTCATGGGACTTGACCAATCCAGAGCCTATGCAAAAAAATTGACGGATCAGGCCAAAGATGCCCTTGAGCGGTTTGACGGTAATGCCGATCCCCTGCGGGCCATTGCCGGATATGTGATCAACCGGGACAGATGAGATAATGGAAAAAACAATTGATGAAATACATGACATACGTTATGCAACTGCAGATAACAAAAAGATGAACACAACCGTGCCCCTGCTGGAAAATATTAAAACACCTGCTGATTTTAAGGCAATTTCCCGGGAACAGCTGCCGCAGCTGGCAGAACAGATCCGTGAGCGCATTATCCAGGTGGTGTCTAAGAACGGCGGTCATCTGGCCTCCAGCCTGGGTGCTGTGGAACTGACCCTGGCCATCCATTATGTGTTTGATCTGCCCGCAGACACCCTGATCTGGGATGTGGGGCACCAGGCATATGCCCACAAACTGATCACCGGCAGAAATCGGCAGTTTGACACTTTGCGCCAGTATAAAGGATTGTCAGGATTTTCCAAAACAAAGGAAAACCCCTGTGACGGCTTTACTGTGGGCCATTCATCCACTTCCATTTCTGCAGGACTGGGGATCTGCTGCGCCAAATACCTTCACCAGGATGACTCCCATGTGATTTCTGTAATCGGAGACGGGTCCATGACCGCAGGCCTGGCATATGAAGGCCTGAACCAGACAGGGGACTTAAAGCGCAAACTGATTGTGATCCTCAACGACAATGACATGTCCATTTCCCGCAATGTAGGGGCCTTGTCTTCTTTCCTGAGCCGGACCTTTTCCGCCAAATACCTCCAGACCATGCGCAACCAGTTCGGGGCGTTTTTAAAATCTT
>JAABRW010000249.1 GCA_011390695.1 Desulfotignum sp. | reverse complement strand
CCGACAGCTGATTCAAATTTCCTGATTCTTTCTTTATTCTCCAGAAAATTGGCGATGTCGTAACTGATCCTTGTGGCGTCTTCCAATATGCCATGGAGCGTCAACAATTCTTCAAAGGAACAATCCTTATTTTCATACCCGGCTATCGATTTTTGAAGCCGTTCATATTCAGACATCCAGTCCTGGAAATTGTTCTCCATTTTTGTGTATTCTGCCGCATCTCCAACGATCCAGGCTTTAATAAGTGCAATCTCTCCAGCAGAAATTTGTTCATCGGATTGAAGTTTTTTCAGAACTTTTTTAATCTCCGGTGATGATTTTTCTTGCGCTTGTTCACGAACAAGATTCTTGGCTTGACTCAACATGCTGCCGGCCTGTTGGAATGCGCCTTCAGACATTTTTTCAGTTGCATTCGCCATCGTTTTTGTCACATCCAAATTCATATACCCTCCTGTTTTTATAATCTAACGAGCCAATGTTATAATTACTGCCTCCCGTTTCTATTTTTTTCTCCTTGTCAGTACAGTTTAAACGCCCCTTTTGGAAACAGGCAGACCGGGCAGGTCTCAGGCGGTTCTTCTCCATAATGGACATGGCCGCACATGGCACAGCGCCAGATTCCGGCATCTTTTTCAAGCGGTTTGTCTTTTGATACGGGGAATTCAGACAAATCCGGCATGACCGGCTCATAGGTGTTCAATGCATGGCCTGCCAGGATCATCCGCTGGATTTCGCTGGTGCCTTCGTAAATCCGGTAAAGCCTTATATCCCGCATCAGTTTTTCCACAGGAAACATTTGGGTGTACCCGAACCCGCCCAGTATCTGGAGGGCTTCGTCCACCACTTCCCATGCCGCTTCCGTGGCATACATCTTTGCAACGGATGCGGAGATGGTGGCATCGGGCAGGTTGTCCGCTTCCCAGGCGCCCTTGTGGACGAGCAGCCGGGCTGTCTCGATCTTCTGAAACATCTCGGCAATCTTGAACTGAAGGGATTGAAAATTGACGATTGGGGTGCCGAAGGCCTTGCGCTTTTTGACATATGAGATGGCAAATTCCATGGCGGATCTGGCCGCGCCCACGGCAAAGGCCCCGATCATGGGCCGGGTCCGGGAAAAGGTTTTCATGGCCAGCATAAATCCCTTTCCAGGTTCTGCAATGACATTTTCAGCCGGTACCCGGACATTGTGAAAGGACAATCCGGTTGTGTTGGAGCAGCGCTGCCCCATTTTCGGGATGGGTTCCCCCACAGCCACCCCTTCCCAGTCTTTTTCAACGACAAACGCACAGATCCCGTCATGCTTTTTGTCCGGATCCACCGTGGCAAAAATGGTCATATAGTCGGCAATACCCCCATTGGTGATCCAGAACTTGGTACCGTTCAGAAGATAATCATCACCTTCTTTTTTTGCCCGGCACCGGATACCGGAGACATCAGAGCCCATGAACGCTTCAGAGGTGGCAAAACAGATCAGCTTGAAATTTTTGGCAATATCGGTGAGATATTTCTGTTTCGCCTTTTCATTGTCCGACAGGACAATGGGCTCCATGCCCAGGGAATTGTCAAAAATGGAGGTGGCAATCCCCGGACAGGCCGCAGAGATCTCCTCGGTGATCAACGCCCCTTCCAGAAGCCCATATCCCTTGCCGCCATAGGCTTTTGGGATGTCCGAATTCATCACCCCGGCATGAAAGGCTTTTTCAAGCACATCCATGGGGGTCTGGTCTTTTTCATCATACTGCCAGGCCTTTGGCAGCACTTCCTTGAGGGCAAACTGCCTGGCATGGGCGCGTATCTCTTTCTGGGTGTCGGATAATTGAAAATTGAGCATGCTGTCTCCTTTTTGGTTTGTTGAAAACCGGACTGTATTTCCATATCATTTTTCAGATATCAAGCCAACAAAATGGTTTGTCCGGAAAACCAAAATATTCACACCGTCCTGAACAGATAAAAGTCTTGCTTTTTATTTAAAAAAACGGCATGATGCAGCTTGTTTTTTCAACCACAGGATACTTTTCCTGTGGTTTTTTTTATTGGATAACAAGGAAGTTGATATACATATGATCTGTGCAAACAATATCGCCCTGGCTTATGGCAAACAGGTGCTGTTCAAAGATGTAAACATCATGTTCAAACCCGGAAACTGTTACGGGCTTATCGGGGCCAATGGGGCGGGGAAATCCACCTTTTTAAAAATTCTGGCCAGAGAAATTGAACCGGATACCGGCGACATCAGTGTGGGCCCCAAAGAAAGAATTGCCGTGTTACGACAGGATCACTTTGCCTTTGATACACACGGGGTGCTGGATACGGTCATCATGGGGCACAAAAAACTGTATGCAATCATGGCTGAACGGGAAGCTTTGTATGCAAAGCCTGATTTTTCAAATGAAGACGGTTTGAGGTCCGGGGAGCTGGAAATTGAATTTGAGGAAATGAACGGATATGACGCAGAGTCTGAAGCAGCGGTCCTGCTTAAAAACCTGGGGATTGCAGAAAACCTGCATGGCAGAAAAATGAAAGAGCTGGAGGGCGGCGAAAAAGTCCGGGTGCTCCTGGCCCAGGCCCTGTTTGGAAACCCGGATGTGCTGCTGCTCGATGAGCCCACCAACAATCTGGACATTCACTCAATTGCCTGGCTGGAAGATTTTCTGTACCGGTTTAAAAATACCGTCATCGTGGTATCCCATGACCGGCATTTCATGAATCAGGTCTGCACCCATATTGCAGATATCGATTTTAATAAAATTGCCGTGTATGCGGGCAATTACGATTTCTGGTACCAGGCCAGCCAGTTGAACCTGACGCAAAAACAGGCTGACAACAAAAAGATCACGGACCGGGCCAATGAACTCAAGGCCTTTATCCAGAGATTTTCTTCCAATGCATCCAAGTCCAGACAGGCCACGTCCAGAAAAAAACTGCTGGAAAAACTGACCATTGAAGACATGCCCGTATCATCCAGAAATTACCCGTTTATCCGGTTTACCCCGGAACGGCCCTGCGGCAATATTATCCTTGAAGTGGAAGGGCTTTCAAAGACCATTGACGGGGAAAAAATTCTTGATAATGTCAGCTTTACCGTCAATAAAAACGACAAAATCGCTTTCATGGGAAATAACAGCCTGGCCAAAACCACCCTTTTCCAGATCATTGCAGGAGAGATGGAACCGGATACAGGCAGTTACCGGTGGGGAACCACCATCAGCCATTCTTATTTTCCCAAAGAGCACCAGGGGTATTTCAACGGGAACCTGAACCTGATTGAATGGCTGCTTCAGTTTGCCCCGCCCAAAGAGGGAGAAAGCTTTGCCCGCACGTTTTTGGGGCGCATGCTCTTTTCAGGGGAGGAAGCCCTCAAAACCACGGATGTGCTTTCCGGCGGGGAAAAGGTGCGCTGCATGCTTTCCCGCATGATGCTTGCCCGATCCAATGTCCTGATCCTGGACGAGCCCACCAATCACCTGGATCTCGAATCCATCACGGCATTGAATAACAGCCTGATCGATTTTCCCGAGGTGGTGCTTTTCACCTCCCATGATCACGAGTTTGTCAATACGCTCGTCAACCGGGTCATCGAGCTCACACCCGCCGGTATTATCGACCGGTTGATGCGCTTTGATGAGTATGTG